>JALRBF010000304.1 GCA_023262365.1 Burkholderiaceae bacterium | reverse complement strand
ACGTGGTACGTGGCGCTGGCGCTGGTGACGCTGGGCGCCCTCACCAACCAGTGGCTGCCCGCGCTGCCCTGGCCACAGGCGATGCAGCCGGTGGCCACGGGCCTCAAAGGGGTGTGGCAGGCGCTAACCGCGCACCCGATTGTGATGCTGGTGGGTTTGATGGCGGGGTTTTTTGAGGTCGGACTTAGCGCCTTGCTGCCGGTGCTGGGCTTGGCGTTGGGCTTTGACAAAGCGCAAGCCGCGCTGTTAATTGCCGCCAGCGGCTTGGGCAGTGCCTTGCTGATGTGGCCCACGGGCTGGCTGGCCGACCGTTTGGGGCGACATCACCCCCAACCGCACCGGGTGCGTTGGGCCTTGATGCGCGGCTGTGCCACGCTGGTGCTGTTGTCCACCCTGACCATGCCTTGGGTGGACGCACAGGCCTGGCTGGCGTGGCCGCTGGCGCTGATTTGGGGTGGCGCCGGCGGCGTGTTGTACACGGTGGTGATGATTGAAATTGGTTTTCGGCACCAAGGCGTGGCACTGGTTAACAGCACGGTGGTGTTGGTCATGGCGTACACCTTGGGCGGCATGCTGGCGCCGTCGTTGGGGGCAGCGGCCATGCAGTGGGCCACGCCGTGGGGCCTGACGGCGCTGCTGGTGCTGGTGGCCGCGCTGGGCTGTGCGGCGCTGTACAGCCGCCCCGCGCCGCCTTAGGCTTTAGACCCGGCTCAGCACGGGCTGCAGCGCCAACCCGGTGGCACCGGTGGCCTTGGCAATGGCCTCGGGCGTGCCTTGGCCCACCAAACGGCCGCCTTGGTCACCGCCTTCAGGGCCCAAGTCAAGCACCCAGTCGGCCTCGGCGATCACGTCCAAGTCGTGTTCAATCACCACCACGCTGTGTCCAGCGTCTACCAACCGGTGCAGCACGCGCACGAGTTTTTCCACATCGGCCATGTGCAGGCCAACCGTGGGTTCATCGAGTACGTACAGGGTGTGTGGCGCTTTTTGGCCGCGCCGGGTCACGTCATCGCGCACCTTGGAGAGTTCGGTAACGAGCTTGATGCGCTGCGCTTCACCCCCCGATAACGTGGGCGAGGGCTGCCCCAGCGTCAGGTAACCCAGGCCCACGTCTTGCAACAACTGCAAGGGGTGGGCGATGGCGGGCACGCTGGTAAAAAACACCACCGCTTGGTCCACCTCCATGCGCAGCACGTCGCCAATGGACTGGCCACGCCAGCGCACCGCCAGCGTCTCGGCGTTAAAGCGTGCGCCTTGGCAGCTCTCGCAAGGCACTTTCACGTCGGGCAAAAAGCTCATCTCCACCGTGCGCAGGCCTTGGCCTTCGCATACCGGGCAGCGTCCGGCGCCGGTGTTAAACGAAAACCGCGCGGCCTGGTAGCCCCGTGCCCTGGCCTCTAGGGTGTTGGCGAACTGCTTGCGTATGGTGTCCCAGAACCCAACGTAAGTGGCCGGGCAGGAACGCGGGGTTTTGCCAATCGGCGTTTGGTCCACTTCGAGCACGCGGTCAATGGCGTCGCTGCCGTCCAGCGCCACGCAGCCCACCGGGGTCCACGCCGCTTGGCCGCGGCGCCCGCGCGCCTTAACCGCGGCCTCGGCGTTGGCCAGCAACACGTCGCGCGCCAGCGTGGATTTGCCACTGCCCGAGACGCCGGTGATGGCCACCAAGCGCTGCAAGGGCACACGCGCACGAATGCGCTGCAGGTTGTGCAAATGCGCCCCAGTCACCACCAAGGCCGCGCCGCTTGGCGCCACGGGGCGGCGGGCGCGGCTGGGGTGCACCATGGCGTGGCGCAGGTAGCGGCCGGTGAGCGAGTCGGCGTGTTGCTCGATGTCGGCCACGCTGCCTTGCGCGACCAATTCACCACCGCGCGAACCCGCCCCTGGGCCGATCTCAATCACATGGTCAGCTTGGCGAATGGTGTCTTGGTCGTGCTCAACCACCACCAGCGTGTTGCCGCGCTGGCCCAGTTGGCGCAACGCGCCCAGCAGCAATTGGTTGTCGCGCGGGTGCAGGCCAATGGTGGGTTCGTCCAGCACGTAGCACACGCCTTGCAGGTTGCTGCCCAGCTGCGCGGCAAGTCGTATCCGCTGCGCCTCACCGCCTGATAGGGTGGGCGCGCCACGCTCCAACGTGAGGTAACCCAAGCCGACGTCTTGCAAAAATTTAAGCCGCGAGGCGATCTCGGGCAACAGGTCTCGCGCGATGTCGGCGGCTCGCCCGTGCAGTGCCAAGTGCTGCACCCAGTGCGCCACGTCGCGTACCGACATACGCGCCACCGCGTCAATGCCCACGCCAGCAAAACGCACCGCACGCGCTTGGGGGTTGAGCCGTGCACCCTGGCAGGCTGGGCATTGGGTGTCTTCCAAGTCCACGTCATCGGCGGCGTGAAAGCTTTGGCTGCGCCCGCGCGGGCCATCGTCTTGCACCGTGTCGTCCATGGCCTGGCGCTGGCCTGCACTGAGCACACGCCCGGTGCCCACACACTCGGGGCACCAGCCGTGCTTGCTGTTGTACGAGAACAAGCGCGGGTCGAGCTCGGGGTAGCTGGCGGCACACACCGGGCAGGCGCGTTGGCTCGAGAGCACGTGCATCTGGCCGATGCCCATGCCCCCTTGCGCCTTGGCCAGGGACTCGGCCAGCCCATCGAGTGGCCCCAGCAGGTGCACCACGCCCTTGCCGTGCTGCAGCGCCAATTGCAATTGGGCGCGCAGGGCGTCCTCTAGGCCGGGTTGGGGCACCACATCGGCGATGGGCAATTCAATGGTGTGTTCGCGAAACCGGTCCAAGCGTGCAAACCCCCGGGTGGGCACAAACACCCCGTCCACGCGCAGCATGGGGTAGCCACGGGTGCGCGCCCATTCGGCCCATTCGGTGTACACGCCTTTGCGGTTGACCACCAGCGGGGCCAACAGCCCCACGCGCTGGCCGCGCCAGCGTTTGAGCAGTTGCGCCACCATTTGGTCCAGGGTTTGGGGCTGCACGGGGCTGTCGTCGTGCACGCAGTGCTGCACGCCCAGCTTAACGAACAACAAGCGCAAGTGGTGCCACACTTCGGTGGTGGTGCCCACGGTGCTCTTGTGTCCACCGCGCGAGAGTCGCTGCTCAATGGCTACGGTGGGGGCTATGCCCAACACAGCGTCCACCTCGGGACGCCCGGCTGGCTGCACGATCGAGCGGGCGTACGCGTTGAGCGACTCAAGGTAACGCCGTTGCCCTTCGTTGAACAAAATATCAAACGCCAAGGTGGATTTGCCGCTGCCCGAGACCCCAGCAATGACGTTGAACTTGCCGCGCGGAATGCGCACCGACAAACCTTTGAGGTTGTGCTCGTTGGCGTTGACTACGTGCACGTCGGGCTGGGCCACGGCCGGCGCCAACGCCGGTGCGGGCTCGGCCAGCGTGGCCGCGGCGTCTTCGCGCAAGGCGCGCCCGGTGTGCGAGGTGGGATGTTGTTGCACCTGCTCGGGGGTGCCACAAACCACCAGCTCACCGCCGTCCTCGCCGCCCTCGGGGCCCAAGTCAATCACCCAATCGGCGGCACGGATCACGTCAAGGTTGTGCTCAATGATGAGCAGCGAGTGCCCAGCGTCTTGCAATTTGCGCAACGCCCGCAGCAGCTTGGCGATGTCGTCAAAGTGCAAGCCGGTGGTGGGCTCGTCAAACACAAACAGCGCGCCTTTGCGCGCGATGGGCAGGCGACTGGCTTGGGCCAAATGGCCGGCCAATTTGAGCCGCTGCGATTCACCGCCCGACAGCGTGGGCACCGGTTGGCCCAGCCGCACGTAGTCCAAACCCACGTCCACCATGGGCTGCAGCAACCTCACCACCTCGGCGTGGCCGGCAAAGGCCTGCAGCGCTTGCGCCACGGTCATGGCCAGCACGTCGGCCACGTTGACGCCTACACCGGGCTTGCTGGTTTGCAAGTTGTCAATCCGAACTTCCAAAACCTCGGGGCGGTAGCGCTGGCCGTCGCAGTCGGGGCAACGCAAATACACGTCAGACAAAAACTGCATTTCGACATGCTCGAAGCCACTGCCACCGCACAGGGCACAGCGGCCGTCGCCGGTGTTGAAGCTGAATTTGGCGCCGCTGTAACCGCGCTCGCGCGCCAAGGCGGTTTGTGCAAACAGGGTTCGAATCGGGTCCCACGCCCCCACGTAACTCACGGGGTTGGAGCGTGCGGTGCGGCCAATGGGGGACTGGTCCACCGCCACCACGTCCACCACCTGCTCGGCGCCGAGCAAGCGCGCAAACGCACCGGGGTTTTCGGTGGCCTTGCCGTGCGCACGGCGCAGGGCCGGCACCAGCACGTCTTGCACCAAGGTGGACTTGCCACTGCCCGAGACCCCAGTGATGCACACCAGGCGCTGCAGCGGCAACTCCAAGTCCATGCCCTTTAAGTTGTTGGCCGTAGCGCCTTCAAGCACCAAACGTGGGGTATGCGGCTCAACGGCGCGCTTGAGACCCAGGCCCACGTACTTGCGCTGCCCCAGGTAGGCGCCGGTTAGGGTGTCGGCCTGCGCCAGGGCGTGCGGGCTGCCATCAAACACCACCTGCCCGCCACGCTCACCGGGGCTAGGGCCCATGTCCAGCACACGGTCAGCGGCACGAATCACCTCGGGGTCGTGCTCCACCACCACCAAGGTGTTGCCTGCATCACGTAAGCGGCGCATGGCTTGGGTGATGCGCGTCATGTCGCGCGGGTGCAGGCCAATGCTTGGCTCGTCCAGCACAAACAAAGTGTTAACCAGCGACGTGCCCAGCGCGGTGGTGAGGTTGATGCGCTGCACCTCGCCGCCCGATAAGGTGCGGCTTTGACGATCCAGGGTAAGGTAGCCTAGGCCGACTTGTTGCAAGTAACGCAGCCGGGTGACGATTTCCTCAAATAACATATCCTCGGCGCGGGATAGGGCATCGTTGTGGCCGCGCACATCGTGGTGCAACGATTCAAAAAACGGCAGCAGCCGCGCAATCGGCAGTTGCATCAGGTCGTGCAGCGACAACCCGGGCAAGGCCTGCAGCACCTCGGGGCTCCACTGCACGCCTTGCGGCATGAAGCGCTGGGCGGGCGGGCACACCGCGTCGGCCTGCGCCCGGGTGCCCACGCGCCACAACAGGCTATCGGGCTTAAGCCGCGCCCCGGCGCACGTTGGGCACGTGGTGTAGCTGCGGTACTTGGAGAGCAGCACACGGATGTGCATTTTGTACGCCTTGCTCTCAAGGTAATCAAAAAAGCGCCGTATGCCGTACCACTGCTGGCTGCGCTTGCCGCTCCAGTGCGGTGAGCCTTCGATGACCCAATCGCGTTGTGCCTGCGACAGCCGAGACCACGGCGTGTCGCGCGGAACGCCGGCCTTCTCGGCGTAGCGCATCATGTCGTCTTGGCAGCTGGCCCAGGCCGGTGTCTGAATGGGACGAATCGCCCCGGCGCGCAGGGTGAGGCGCGCATCGGGGATCACCAAGCCCCAGTCCACCCCAATCACACGGCCAAAGCCGCGGCAGGCTTCGCACGCGCCTAGGGGCGAGTTAAACGAAAACTGGCTCGGTGTGGGCGCGGCGTAGGTGTGGCCGCTGGCTGGGCAGTGCAAGCCAGCAGAAAACGCCAGGCGTTGCGCGGGGGTATCGTCGTCACCGCCCACGTGCACCACCACATGCCCCTGGCCGTGGCGCAGCGCCACTTCAATCGCCTCCATGGCACGGGCGCGCGCTTCGGGCTGCCACCGCAGGCGGTCGGCCACCACCTCGAGCTCGGTGTACGCCGCCTCTGCCTTGGGCGTCATTTCGTGCTGAGCATGAATGCGCACAAAGCCGCTGGCAGATAACCAGCGCTGCACCTCGTCGGCACTGGTGCGTGGCGGCAAGCGCACGGCAAAGGTCACCACCACCCGCTGGCCTGGGTTAACTTGGTTAATCAAGGCTTGCCAGATGCTCTCGGCGGTGTCTTGCTGCACGGCCTGACCGGTTTGGCGGTCGTGCAAGTGGCCAGCGCGGGCAAACAGCAGCTTCAGGTGGTCGTTGAGCTCGGTCATGGTGCCCACGGTGCTGCGCGAGCTGCGTACCGGGTTGGTTTGGTCAATGGCAATGGCCGGGGGCACGCCGTCAATGCGGTCCACCGCGGGCTTGTCCATGCGGTCCAAGAACTGCCGGGCGTAGGCCGAGAAGGTCTCAACGTAGCGCCGCTGCCCCTCAGCAAACAAGGTATCAAACACCAAGCTGGACTTGCCACAGCCACTGGGGCCGGTGACCACCGTCATCTCGCCCGTGCGCAGCGTGACGTCAAGATTTTTTAAATTGTGCTGGCGGGCACCAACAATCCGTATGGCACCGTGCGCCGAGTCGGGCGCGGTTAAAGAAGATGTCATGCCACCAACCGTATGAGGGAGTAAGGGCAAGCATTGTATGCACCGGGCAAAAGCCTGTGCCCCGCGCCGGCCTTGGCGCGCAGGGCTTGCAAGCGCAGCGCCGACGGGCGCGCTAGGCCCGCAGGTGCTCGCTGAGCATGGGCAGCGAGTCCACGCCCCAAAACACCTGGCCATCCACACGCACGGTGGGCACGCCAAACACCCCCTCGCGCAGCGCGCGGTCGGTGTTGTCGCGCAATTGGGTTTTCACCGCGTCGCTGCCGGGGTCGCGCCAGGTGTCGCCGCGCTCGCTCACGTGCTGCGCCAGCTTGGCCTGCAGCGCGGCCATGTGCTGCGGGTCGTTGACGTCTTTGCCCTGGCTTTGCCACACGTGGGCAAACAGTTGCTCGGTCACCCAACGGTTGGTGTGGGCCGGGGCGTCGCCGTCGGCCGCGGCCAGGGCCAAGCGCAGCAGCGCCACCGGGGCAAAGGGGTGTTGCGCGGGGTCAACCATGGTGATGCCGGCGCGCTTGGCCAGCCAGTGCACGTGGCGAAAGGTCCAGTCGCGTTTGGTGGCAATTTCTGCTGGCCCTTTGGTTTCGTTGGCACGCAGCATGGCGCCAAACAACACGGGGGTGTGGCGCACCTGCGCGGAGACCCCCGCCAACGCCTGCGGCAAAGCATGAAAGCCCAACATGGCGTAGGGCGAAATGGGGTCGTAAAAAAACTCCAGCGTTTTCATGGGGTCTCTCCTTCGGCCTTTTGTGCCAGTCGCAGCCAAACCTGCAAGCGTTGCGCGTTGTCCATCGCCGTCCAGTTGGCGATTTCGCCCAGCGTGCGACCACAACCCCGGCAGCGGTCGCGCTCAGGCTCCATCACGCACACACCCACGCAGGGCGAGGGCACCGGTGCCGGTGGCCCGGCCCACATGCGGCGCAGGCGCGCCGGCCATGGTGCGCTTAGCATGCCGCCTGCGCCTTGGCCAGCAGCGCACGCGCCACCGCGCTTTGCGGCGCCCGGCCCAGGTGCGCGCTGATGGTTTGCGCCGCCGCCACCAGCGCGGTCAAGTCAATGCCGGTGTCGATGCCCATGCCGTGCAGCATATACACCACGTCTTCGGTGGCCACGTTGCCCGTGGCCCCGGGCGAGTAGGGGCAGCCACCCAGGCCGGCCACTGAGGTCTCAAACGTGCTGATG
>JALRBF010000296.1 GCA_023262365.1 Burkholderiaceae bacterium | reverse complement strand
CTCGTCGGCACCGGCTTCAAACTGCAACGCGCTGGGTTGCACAATAATCTGAAAACTCATGTTCTCGAACCTTCCCTACGTTTTGTCCAATCCGGCATTGTCGCAAACTCAGGCTGTCGCCAAGCGCGGGGCGGGCATGGCATGACGCCATCGCCCTCGCGCCCCATGCGGTTTCGCCGTGCTCGTGTGCTGGTGGTGGGCTTGGGCGACGTGGGGCAGCGCGTGGTGCAGCGCATGAACCGCCGGGTGCGCGTGCTGGCCACCACCTCGCAGCCCGAACGCGTGGCGGCACTACGTGCCATGGGCGTAACCCCCTTGGTGATCAATCTCGACCAACCCGGCGCCTGCCAGCGTTTGGCCGGGCTGAGCGAACGCGCGCTGGTGCTGGTGCCACCACCGGCACAAGGCGTGGCCGATACCCGCAGCGCCGCTTTGGTGGCGGCGTGGCGCCGCGGGCCGCCGTGTGCCAAGGTGGTGTACGTCTCCACCACCGGGGTGTACGGCAACTGCCAAGGCGCCTGGGTGGACGAAACCCGCGCCGTGGCCCCGGCCACACCGCGCGCCCACCGGCGGGTCAACGCCGAGCAGCACGTACGCGCCTTAGGCCGCGCCGCAGGCACGCCTTGGGTGGTGTTGCGCGTGCCGGGTATTTACGCCCTCGACCGTCTTGGTGGCTCACCCGCGGCGCGCTTGCAACGTGGCACACCGGTGCTGCAAGCCAGCGACGATGGGTACACCAACCACATCCACGCTACCGATTTGGCGCGGGCATGTTGGCGCGCCACGTGGCAGCCTCTGGGTTGGCGCACGCTCAACGTGTGTGACGACAGCAGCTGGCGCATGGGTGAGTACTTTGATTACGCCGCCACCGTGCTGGGCTTGCCGCAGCCGCCGCGCATCACTTGGGCCGAGGCCGAGCAAACCCTGCCCGAGGCCATGTTGTCTTTTATGCGCGAATCGCGCCGCTTGCGCAACACCCGCCTCAAGCGCGAGCTTAAGCTTAGCCTGCGCTACCCCACGCCGCTTGAGGGGTTGCGCGCGCCTTAAACAAACACCCCGGCGCGCGCCTGCATGGTTTCGCTTACCGTGCCTAGGTGGTGCAAGGTGTCGCCGTGGCTCAGCTCAAGCTGCGTGAGGTACTTAAAGTAGTGGCCCATCACGTACTCGTCGGTTACGGCAATGCCGCCGTGCAGTTGCACCGCCTCTTGCCCCACTTGGCGTAAGCTGCGCCCCAGCTGCACCTTGGCCCGGGCCATGGCCTGACGCCGCTCGGCCGCCGGGGCTTGCACCTTGAGCGTGGCGTAGTAGCTCATCGAGCGCGCCAGCTCCAGCGCCATTTTCATGTCGGCCAAGCGGTGGCGCAGCGCCTGAAACTGCCCAATGGGCACGCCAAATTGCTTGCGCGTGTTCAGGTACTCGGCGGTAATGCGCAGCGTCGCGTCCATGGCGCCTACGCCACGCGCGCAAGTCAGCGCCACGCCCAAGTCTTGCGCCGTGGCCAGCGCCTCGGTGGCGTCGGCGCACACCAAGGTGGCCGGGGTGGCGTCAAAGTGCACGTCAGCCGCGGCGCTGCCGTCTTGCAGCACGTAGCGCCCCACGCGCATGCCGCTGGCGCCAGCGGCTACGGCAAACAGTGCCGGGGTGCCTTGGTAAAGCGCGCTTACCAGCAGCACGTGGGCTTGCGCCGCGGCACGCACCACGTGTTTGCTGCCGCTTAGCGTCGTGCCCCCATGGCCGCCCTGCGCGTGCGTGTGCACCGGCGTGGTGGCGTAGCGTTGGCCGCGCTCAAGCAGCGCCAGGGCCGGCACGGCCTCGCCGCGGGCAATCGGGCCTTGCCACTGGTCTTGCGCCTCGGCGCTGCCGTGGGCGCGCAGCACCGCGCTGGCCAGCAGCGTTTGGTCCAGCGGCTCAAGCAGCATCACGCTGCCCACCGCCTCCATGGCCAGCATCGCCTCCACCGGGCCCATGTCCATGCCGTCGTGCGCGGCATCGGCCAGCAAGCCGCACAGGCCCAGCTCGGCCAGCTCGCGGTATACGTTGGCGTCAAAGCCACCGGCGGCCGCGCGGGTGCGGCGTGCATCAAACGGGTAAGCCTTGTCGGCCCAGCGTTGCACGGCTTCGCGCAGCGCCAATTGATCGTCAGAAAAATCAAAATCCATGGTGTTCTCCCGCCTTAGCCCAGCAGCGTTTGTGCCACGATGTTGCGCTGCACCTCGTTGCTGCCGCCATAAATGCTTACCTTGCGCATGTTGAAATAATGCGCCGCCAGTGGCGCGCAGTGCGGCGCGTTGCCGGCAAAGCCCTCTAGCCCAGCCGCGGTGTCGCCTTGCCAGCCCGCGTCCATGGCCTCGTACACAAAGGGCAGGGCGCTGGGGCCCGCAGCCAGCATCATCAGTTCGGTGAGGCGTTGTTGAATTTCGCTGCCGCGAATTTTGTGTAGCCCCGCAATATCAAGCGACTGCTTGCCCGAGCGCTCGGCCGACAACACGCGCAGCACCAGCATCTCCAGCGCCACAATGTCGACCTCGAGTTCGGC
>JALRBF010000270.1 GCA_023262365.1 Burkholderiaceae bacterium | reverse complement strand
CATTGCCTGCTCGGCCAAAACCGGCATGGGCATTGACGACATTTTGGAGTTGGTGGTGCAACACGTGCCACCGCCACGCGGCAACCCCGAGGGGCCACTGCGCGCCATGATCATCGACAGCTGGTACGACGCTTACGTGGGCGTGGTGATGTTGGTGCGCGTGGTGGACGGCGAATTGCAGCGCGGCGACCGCATCAAACTCATGGCCACCGAGGTGCAGCACGAGGCCAACGCCATTGGCGTGTTCACTCCAGCCAACCAGCCACGCGAATCGCTCAAGGCCGGTGAGGTGGGCTATATCATTGCCGGCATCAAAGAGCTCAGCAGCGCACGTGTCGGTGACACGGTCACGCGTGTCAAGGCCGGCAGCGGGGGTGCCGCTTACACCGCCACCCAGCCGTTGCCCGGTTTTAAAGAGATTCAACCGCAGGTTTTTGCGGGGTTGTACCCCACCGAATCCAGTCAGTACGACGCGCTACGTGATGCGCTAGAAAAGTTGCGCCTCAACGACGCGGCGCTGCGCTTTGAGCCCGAGGTCTCGCAAGCCTTGGGTTTTGGCTTTCGCTGCGGTTTTTTGGGCTTGCTGCACATGGAGATTGTGCAAGAGCGGCTTGAGCGTGAGTTTGACCAAGAGCTTATTACCACCGCCCCCAGTGTGGTGTACCAGGTAGAACTGGGCGATGGCAGCGTGGCGATGGTGGAGAACCCGTCCAAAATGCCCGAACAGGGCAAGATACGCGAGATACGCGAGCCCATCGTTAAGCTCAATTTGTATATGCCGCAAGCCTACGTGGGTGCGGTGATGACGCTGTGCGTGGGCAAACGCGGCGTGCAAACCAACATGCAGTACCACGGCCGCCAGGTAATGCTGAGCTACGACATGCCGTTGGGCGAGATTGTGTTGGACTTTTTTGACAAGCTCAAGTCGGTAAGCCGGGGTTACGCCTCGATGGATTACGAGTTCAAAGATTACCAGGCCGCCGACGTGGTGAAGGTAGACATCTTGCTCAACGGCGAGCGCGTAGACGCGTTGTCCATCATCGTGCACCGCTCGCAAAGCGCCTACCGTGGCCGAGCGGTGGTGGCCAAAATGCGTGAGGTGATCGACCGCCAAATGTTTGATGTGGCCATTCAGGCAGCCATTGGCGCCAACATCATTGCGCGCGAAACGGTTAAGGCCATGCGCAAAAACGTGCTGGCCAAATGCTACGGTGGCGACATCACACGCAAGCGTAAACTACTCGAAAAACAAAAAGCGGGCAAAAAACGCATGAAGCAAATTGGCACCGTCGAGGTGCCACAAGAAGCGTTTTTGGCTATTTTGCAAGTGGAGGATTGATGCAAAAGACCATGGCTGCCGTCACGGCGGTGTTGCTTGCCGCCTTGGTGGCGTATTTGGCCGCGTGGTACGTGGGTTGGCTGGTGGGCGACTTTGCCGCGGTGCTGATGCTGGCTGTGCTGGTTTGTGGTGGCTATTGGGTGGCCGAAAAACTGCTGTTTTTGCCGCAACGCCAGCGTGCCTTGGCCCAGGCCGTGGCGCAGTGGCAGGCGCGCCAACAAAGCGCGGCCCGCGCCGGTGTGGTGGCCGACGCGCAGCCCGCGCCCGAGGCCGGGCAGTGGCTGCGCCAGCCGTGGTGGCTCGACTGGACCGCCGGCTTGTTTCCGGTGCTTCTGGTGGTGTTTGTGTTGCGCTCGTTTGTGGTTGAGCCGTTTCGCATTCCTTCGGGCTCCATGATTCCTACTTTGCACGTGGGCGACCTGATTTTGGTCAACAAGTTCACGTACGGCTTACGCCTGCCGGTGTTTGATGTGGAGTTGGTACCCAATCAGCGGCCAGCGCGCGGCGACATGGTGGTGTTTCGCTACCCACCCCAGCCAAGCCTAGACTACATTAAGCGGGTGGTGGGTGTGCCGGGTGACACGGTAACGTATCGCAACAAATCGCTCACCGTCAACGGTCAGCCGGTTGCCAAAACGGCGCAAGGCCAGTATCTGGACAAAGGCAACATGCGCTACAGCAACCTGTTTGTCGAGCAACTCGGCGGCGTGTCGCACCAGGTGCTCAACGATGCCGACCGCCCCGCGTTTTTGGCTGGTGTTGACCGTTTTCCCCAGCGCGACCAGTGCCAGTATTTTGTCGATGGGGTCAGCTGCAAGGTGCCCGTCGATCGGTACTTTGTCATGGGTGACAACCGCGACAACTCGCTGGATTCGCGCTACTGGGGCTTTGTGCCGCGCGACCACCTGGTGGGCAAAGCCTTTTTTATCTGGATGAATTTTGGCGACCTCAGTCGCATCGGAGGCGTGCAGTGAAACCCCCGGCGCAGGCCTTGGCGCAATTGCGTCAAGCCCTGGGCGTGCCATGGCACAACGAGGCGTTGCTGCACCAAGCGCTACGCCACCGCAGCAGCGGGCCCAAGCACAACGAACGCCTCGAGTTTTTGGGCGATGCGGTGCTGAATTTGGCGGTGGCCGATTTGCTTTACCAGCGCTGCCAAAGCATGAGCGAAGGCGATTTGTCTCGCGTGCGTGCGCACCTGGTGCGTCAAGAAACGCTGGCGCAACTGGCGCATCAACTGGGTGTGCCGGCGTGCTTGGTGCTAAGCGAGGGTGAGGCGCGCTCGGGCGGGCGCCAGCGTCCCTCGCTGTTGGCTGACGCCTTAGAGGCGTTGCTGGGCGCGGTGTATTTAGACCAGGGAGCAACCGCCGCGCAGCGCGTGGCCGCTGGCTGGTTTGCCAACATCGACTTTGCCAGTAGCGCCCAAACATTTGGCAAAGACGCCAAAACCGCGTTGCAAGAGTGGCTGCAAGCCCGCGGGCGTGGGTTGCCCAAGTACGAGGTGGTGGCCACGCACGGTTTGGCGCATCAGCAACAATTTGAGGTGGCATGTCAGCTTGGTGACGACACCCGATGCGGCACCGGCTTGGGCCCGTCGCGCCGGGCCGCCGAGCAGGCCGCGGCGTCCATGCTGCTTGAGCAACTGCTGGATGCGCCGGAGCCCGGGCATGACTGAGCCGGCGGTACCCCTGCGGTGCGGGCGCTTGGCCATCGTGGGGCAACCCAACGTCGGCAAGTCCACCTTACTCAATGCCTTGATCGGGCAAAAGCTCAGCATCACCTCGCGTAAGGCACAAACCACCCGCCATCAGTTGCAGGGGGTGCGCACCGAGGGCGAGGCCCAGTTTGTTTTTGTTGACACACCGGGTTTTCAAACGCGCCACGCCAACGCCTTGAACCGCACGCTCAACCGCACCGTAACCGCCGTCTTGGGCGGCGTGGACGCGGTGTTGTTTGTGGTGCAGGCGGGGCGCTTTGACTTGGCCGATGCCAAGGTGCTTGATTTACTCGACCCCGCCATTCCCACGCTGCTGGTGGCCAACAAGCTCGACAAGGTGCACCGTCGCGCCGACTTGTTGCCGTGGTTGCGCGACATGCAAAGCCGTTTTGACTTTGTGCATGTGTTGCCCATGTCGGCCAAAAAACCCGCCGATATTCAAACCGTGCTCAAGCTCTGTGGCCCTTTGCTGCCCGAGCAGCCGTGGTTGTTTGAGGCCGACGACCTCACCGACCGCAGCGAGCGCTTTTTGGCCTCTGAAATGGTGCGTGAAAAACTCTTTCGTCTCACGGGTGACGAGTTGCCTTACACCTCCACCGTTGTGATTGACGAATTCAAACTCGAAGGTAGCATGCGCCGAATCGCCGCCACCATTGTTGTCGAGCGCGAGGGGCACAAGGGCATGGTGATAGGTGCCGCGGGCGAACGCCTCAAGCGCATTGGCACCGAGGCCAGGCAAGAACTTGAGCGCCTGTTTGACGGCAAGGTGTTTTTGCAGCTGTGGGTTAAGGTGCGCTCGGGCTGGCACGACAACGAGGCGCGCGTGCGCAGTTTTGGGTACGAGTGATGGCCAGGGCCCGTGTGCTAGACCAACCCGGCTACGTGCTGCACCGGTACGACTGGAGCGAGCACAGCGCCATTGTTGAAGTCTTTACCCGCGATCACGGCCGCGTGGCGTTGGTGGCCAAGGGTGTTAAGCGCCCGGCCTCGCAGTTGCGTGCGGTGCTGCTGCCGCTGCAGCCGTTGTTACTGGCCTACAGCGGAGACGCCGAGGTGCGCACCCTAACCTCAGCCCACTGGAGCGGTGGCCATGTGATGCCGCGCGGTGAGCCGCTGCTGGCGGGGTTTTACCTTAACGAGCTGGTGTTGCGCTTATTGGCGCGGGACGATCCCTACCCCGGTCTGTATGCGGTTTACGAGCAGGCGGTGGCGGCGCTGCCGCGGGTGAACGCGCCTGGGGCGGTGCTGCGCGCGTTTGAGCTTAAGTTGTTGCAGGCCATGGGGGTGTTGCCGCTGCTGTCGCAGCAAGGGGCCACGCTGGCCGAGGTGCAGCCCTTGCTGCGCTACCGCCTGCAGCCCGAGTTGGGACTGGTCGAGGCCAGCGATCAAACACCAGGGTTGGCGGGGCGCGAGTGGCTGGCGCTGCGCGATGCCATGCAGGCCGATTGGCAAACGCTTTGTGTGACTTGTGCTGCGCTTGACGCCACGCTGCGCCAAGTGGTGCGGCCCTTGTTGCAGCACCACAGCGGGCTGGCGCATTTTTCTACCCGCCAAATGTGGACCCAGGCGCAGCAAATGAGCCCGGCCTCGCGTCGGGTTGACGCCACCGAGGAGGTCTCGTCATGACGCGGTTATCCGTCAACGTCAACAAAGTGGCGTGGCTGCGCAACGCGCGCCACTTAACCATTCCCAACGTATGCGAGCTGGCCACGGTGGCGCTGCAAGCGGGGGCGCACGGCATTACGGTTCACCCGCGTCCGGACGAACGCCACATTCGGCGTCAAGATGTGTGGGATTTGGCCGCGCTGCTCAAAGCCTGGCCGCAAGCCGAGTACAACATCGAGGGCAACCCCTTGCACAACCTGATGCCTTTGGTTGAGGCGGTGCGGCCACACCAATGCACCCTGGTGCCCGATGCGCAGGACCAAGCCACCTCAGACCACGGCTGGCGCATGCCGGACGACTTACCGGTGCTGCGCCCCTTGGTGGCCCAATTGCGCGATTGGGGTGTGCGCGTCAGCTTGTTTATGGACGCCGACGCCGCGGCCATGGCTGATGTGGCCAGCTTGGGCGTGCAGCGGGTGGAGTTGTACACCGAGTCGTACGCCCGGGCCTTTGCCCAGGGCCCCGATGCAGCGCAGGCCGAACTCGCGCGTTTTGTGCAAGCCGCGCAAGCCGCGCAAGCCGTGGGGCTGGGGGTAAACGCCGGACACGACCTGAATCGGCATAACCTCAACCCGTTTTTGCGCCACGTACCCGGGGTGATTGAGGTGTCAATTGGCCACGCGTTGGTGGCCGATGCGTTGCAGCTAGGCATGGCCGAGGCGGTTGCCGCCTACATGCGCGAGCTAACCCCATGACCGTGGGCATCGGCACCGACTTGTGCGACGTGCGACGCGTACGTGCAACCTTTGAACGCCACGGCGCGCGCTTTAGCCAACGCGTGTTAGGCCCGAACGAGATCACGGTGTGGCAGCGGCGCTGCCAGCGCCACCCCGAACGTGGGTTGCGCTACCTGGCCACGCGCTTCAGCGCCAAAGAGGCATTTAGCAAAGCCATTGGGTTGGGCATGCGCATGCCCATGACGTGGCGCGCCTGCGAAATTCTTAACCACCCTTCGGGCGCGCCATACATTTGCTTGCATGGTGCCTTGGCCGACTGGATGGCCCAGCGCCAATGGCACGCACTGGTCAGCGTAAGCGACGAGACCGACTACGTGAGCGCCACGGTGTGGGTGCAAGTGGCGGCCGCACCCAGCGCCTAACCCTTTTTTGTTTGATCAAACCTGACCCCTATGATGCACGCGCCTTTACTGATTGACGTGGCGGGCACCACGCTCACGCCACCCGAACGCGACCGACTGCGCCACCCCTTGGTTGGCGGGGTTACCCTGTTTGCGCGCAACTGGCACAGCCGTCACCAACTGACGCGGCTGTGCCAGTCCATCAAGCGGGCACGGCCCGACGCCTTGATTGCCGTGGACCACGAGGGCGGGCGCGTGCAGCGTTTTCAAACCGACGGCTTCACGCCGCTGCCCGCCATGCGTCAATTGGGTGCGCACTGGCGCCGTGCCCAAGGGCAAGCCGGCACCTCAGCGTTGGCGGCCATGGACATGGCCACGGCTTGCGGTTTGGTATTGGCCGCCGAGCTGCGGGCCTGCGGCGTGGACCTGAGCTTCACCCCGGTGCTGGATTTGGACCATGGACGTAGCGCCGTTATTGGCGATCGGGCGTTTGACGCCGACCCGCGCGTGGTGACGGCGTTGGCGCGCGCTTTGGCGCTTGGCCTGGCGCAGGCGGGCATGGCCGCGTGTGGCAAACACTTTCCGGGGCATGGCTACGCGCAAGCCGATTCGCACGTGGCTGAGCCGGTTGACCCGCGTAGCCTGGCCACCTTGCTGCGCCAAGACGCCATGCCTTATGGCCATTTGCGCAGCGCCTTGGCCGCCGTGATGCCGGCCCACGTGGTCTACCCGGCGGTGGATGGGCGAGCCGCCGGCTTTTCGCGCACGTGGCTGCAGCACATTCTAAGGCAGCAGTTGGGCTTTACCGGGGCGATTTTTAGCGACGACTTAAGCATGGCTGGCGCGCGCGTTATTGACGGTGTGGCGGTGGACACCACCACGGCGGCGTTGGCGGCGCTGCAGGCTGGCTGCGACCTGGTGCTGCTGTGCAACCAGTCGGTGGTCAACCACGGCGCGCCCATTGACGATTTAATCGAGGGCATGGCCGCGGCATGGGCGTGTGGTCGCTGGCAGCCCAGCGATGCCAGCGAAATGCGCCGCCAGGCCCTGTTGCCGCGCCAAGCCGCGCTCGATTGGGACGCGTTGATGCAAGACGCGCGCTATCAGCAAGCCTTGGCCATGTTGGCCACGCTCGGTTAGTCCGTCACCACCTCAGCCGATTGCCGGGTCAGCATGGCCAGCGCGTGTGCCAACGTTTGGCGCATCTCGCGGCGGTCGCAAATCATGTCAACCGCGCCTTTTTCAAGCAAAAACTCGGCGCGTTGAAACCCCGGCGGCAGCGTCACGCGCACCGTGTTTTCAATCACGCGCGGCCCGGCAAAGCCAATCAGCGCCTTGGGCTCGGCAATCACCAAGTCGCCAATAAAGGCAAAGCCCGCGCTCACGCCGCCCATGGTGGGGTCGGTCAGCACGCTGATGTAGGGCAATCGCCGCTTGGCCAAGCGCACCAAGGCGGCGTTGGTTTTGGCCATTTGCAGCAGCGACAACAGGCCCTCTTGCATGCGTGCGCCGCCGCTGGCGGTGATGCACACAAACGCGCAGCGCTGTTCGATGGCGCGCTCCACACCACGCACAAACCGTTCGCCCACCACGCTGCCCATGCTGCCGCCCATGAACTCAAATTCAAAACACGCCATCACCACAGGCACACCCGCGCAGGTGCCACGCATTACCACCAGGGCGTCGGTTTCGTTGGTTTGCTTAAGTGCTTCTTTGAGTCTCTCGGGGTACTTGCGGCTGTCTTTAAATTTCAGCGCGTCGCTGGGGCGCACTTCTTGCCCCATTTCTTCGCGGCCTTCGGGGTCAAGTAAGGCATTAAGGCGGGCCCTTGCCCCTATGCGGTGGTGGTGGCCGCATTGCGGGCACACCTGAAGGTTCTTTTCTAAGTCGGTGCCGTACAGCACCGTGTCGCAACCGCCGCACTTGGCCCACACGCCTTGCGGCACCCCGCGTTTGTCGCCAGCGTTGGCGCGGGTAATGCCCGCGGGCAGCAACTTGTCAAACCATGACATCGCGACTCCTCAATTTAGGCCGTTACCGTGGGCAAGGCATCCAGCGCATCACGGATTTCACTCAAAAAGGCACGCAGCGCGTGCGCCTGCTGCGGCGCTGGCGTGTGCTCGAGCAGCTCAATCAGGCGGCTGCCCATGACCACGGCGTCGGCACTGCGCCCGACGGCGCAGGCACTGGCGGCATCGCGGATGCCAAAGCCCACCCCAACCGGAATTTTGACGTGT
>JALRBF010000182.1 GCA_023262365.1 Burkholderiaceae bacterium | reverse complement strand
AGCCACAAGCTGCACGAAATTCGCGCGCTGTGTGAGGTGTGCACGGTGATGCGCGGCGGCCGTGTGACTGGGGTATGCGACCCGCGCCAAGAAAGCAACGCCAGCCTCAGCCGCATGATGCTGGGCGCCGAGCCCCCGCCGCTGCCACACCGGCCGGTGGCCACGGGTGCGGTGGCGCTGCAATGGCAACACCACGACGGCACCCAACTGCAAGTGCGCGCGGGCGAAATTGTGGGCATTGCCGGGGTTTCGGGCAACGGCCAAAAGGCCCTGCTTGAGGCCCTAAGCGGCGAGACGCCGAGCGCGGCCCACGCCATGCAGGTGCTGGGCGTGCCCGCTGGCTCCATGGGGCCGGCGGCGCGGCGTGCGCTGGGCCTGCACTACGTGCCCGAAGAGCGCCTGGGCCACGGCGCCGTGCCCAACATGAGCTTGATGCTCAACATGCTGCTCACCCGCGAGCAAGGCGTGGGGCGCGGCGGCCTGCTACACCCGCGCGTCATGGCGGCCCAAGCGCAGCACGTGGTGCAAACCATGGACGTTAAAACCCCAAGCGTGCACACCACGGCGGGCGCGCTTTCAGGCGGTAACTTGCAAAAGTTTTTGGTGGGCCGCGAGATGGACGCCCAACCCAAGGTGCTGGTGATTGCGCAACCCACCTGGGGGGTGGACGTGGGCGCGGCGAGCCGAATTCGTGCCGAGTTGCTGCGGCTGCGTGAGCAAGGCACGGCGGTGCTGGTCATCAGCGAGGAGCTGGACGAGTTGTTTGAGCTGGCCGACCGGCTGCACGTCATCGCCGGCGGGCGGTTGTCGCCCTCGGTGCCGCGGCAAGAGGCGTCAGTGGAGCAAATTGGCCAGTGGATGGCGGGCCTGTGGCCGGAGCAAACCCATGCTGCGGTTTGAGGCGCGCGGTCAACCCTCGGCAGGCTGGGCGGTGGGCTCGCCCCTGCTGGCGCTGCTGGTAACCACCCTCATTGGTATGGCCTTGTTTGCCGCGCTGGGCAAAGACCCATGGCGCGGGGTAGAGCTGTTTTTTGTTGAGCCCATTCGCGACGGCTACGCCTGGGGCGAGCTAATGGTTAAGGCCACGCCGCTGCTGTTGATTGCGCTGGGCCTGGCGGTGTGCTTTCGCTCCAACGTGTGGAACATTGGCGCCGAGGGGCAGTTTGTGCTGGGCGCCATTGCCGGGGGCGGCGTGGCTTTGCTGGGCAACGCCGAAACTGGCGGCTGGCTCAACGCCCTGGTGTTGCTTGCCGGTGTGATGGGCGGCATGGCATGGGCGGGTGTGGTGGCCTGGCTGCGTGACCGGTTTAACGCCAACGAAATATTGGTTAGTCTCATGCTGGTGTACGTGGCCATTCAGCTGTTGTACTACCTGGTGTTTGGGCCGTGGAAGGACCCCATGGGGTTTAACTTTCCGCAAACGCGCAACTTTGAGGAAGGTGCCCTGGTGCCGCTGTTGTTTGAGGGATCACGCGTGCATTTGGGTCTACCGCTGGCGCTGCTGGCCGCCGCGGGGGCGTGGCTGCTGCTGTTTCGCACCAAGCTGGGCTTTGCCCAGCAAGTCGGGGGCCTGGCCCCTCGGGCGGCGCGCTACGCCGGGTTTTCGTCGCGCTCGGCGCTTTGGCTGGCGTTGCTGATCTCGGGCGGCTGCGCCGGCTTGGCAGGGGCGCTTGAGGTGGCCGGCCCGGTCGGGCAACTCACACCGTATGTGCCGGTGGGTTACGGCTTTGCCGCCATCATCGTGGCCTTTGTGGGGCGGCTACATCCGCTGGGCATTGTGTTGTCGGCCATTCTGATGAGCATGTTCTACATTGGCGGCGAGCTGGCCCAGTCGCGTTTGGGTTTGCCCAAGTCCATCACCGGCGTGTTTCAGGGGCTGTTGCTGTTTTCGTTGCTGGCCTGCGACACGCTGGTGGCGTACCGGCTGCGCTGGGTGCGGCGCCAAACCGACGCCGGAGGGGCTTAATGGAGGCGTTGGCTTTGCTCATTGCCGCCTCGCTGCACGCGGGCACCATTTTGGCGCTGGCCGGGCTGGGGCTGCTCATAAACGAGCGCGCCGGGGTGTTGAATTTAGGCGCCGAGGGCATGATGCTGTGCGGCGCACTGGCGGGCTTTGCCGCCACCTCGGCCACGGGCGGCACGCTGGCGGGCTTTGCCGCCGCTGGCTTGGCCGGGGCGCTGATGGCCGCCGTATTTGGCTGGCTGGTGATATGGCTAAACACCAACCAATACGCCACCGGGCTGGCGCTAAGCCTGTTTGGCGCCGGGCTTACGGCCTTTGCCGGGCAGCCGTACACGCAGGTTAAGCTGCCCGACACCACGCCGTTTGCCGTGCCTTACCTGTCTGAGCTGCCCTTTTTGGGGGCTGCGTTGTTCAAGCAGCACCCCTTGGTGTACGCCGCGGTGGCGCTTACGCTGGTGCTTACCTGGGCCTTGTACCGCACACGCACGGGTTTGGTGCTGCGCAGCGTGGGCGAAAACCCCGAATCGGCGCACGCCCTGGGCTACCCGGTGCGGCGCCTGCGGCTGGCCGCGGTGGTTACCGGGGGCGCACTGTGTGGCTTGGCCGGGGCTTATGTTTCGGTGGTGTACACGCCGCTGTGGGTTGAGAACATGACCGCCGGTAAAGGCTGGATTGCACTGGCGCTGACCACCTTTGCCACCTGGCGCCCAGGCCGTGTGCTGCTGGGCGCCTACTTGTTTGGCGGCCTCACCATGGTGCAGTTTTACCTGCAAGGCATGGGCGTAGAAATACCCAGCCAATTTTTATCGATGCTGCCCTACGTGGCCACCATCGTGGTGCTGGTGCTGATTTCGCGCAACCCGCTGTGGATTCGGGTCAACATGCCTCAATCCATTGGTAAGCCTTTTTACCCAGGCGCCTAGCGTGCATGCACCCCAATGGGGCAAAACGCCCATGGTATGGGTTTTGCTGCATAGAATCCATTCATAATCCGTTCACTCCCAACCTAGAAAAGGACTCGTTATGTTGCACACCAACAAGCGCTCAATGATGAAGACATTGGCGGCCGCCGCTTTGGGGCTGGCGCTGGGCACCGCCCAAGCTGCCGACCCGGTCAAGGCCGCTTGGGTTTATGTGGGCCCCGTGGGCGATGCCGGCTGGACGTTTGCCCACGACCAAGGACGCAAGGCAGTCGAGGCCAAATTTGGCAGCGCCGTAAAAACCACCTACGTGGAAAACGTGCCCGAAGGTGCCGATGCCGAGCGCGTCATTCGCGATTTGGCGCGCCAGGGCAACCAAATTATTTTTGCCACCTCGTTTGGCTTCATGGACCCCATGCTCAAGGTGGCCAAAGAGTTTCCCAAGGTAAAGTTTGAGCACGCCACCGGCTACAAAACCGCCAAAAACATGCGCATCTACGATGCCAGTTTTTATCACGACACGTACATGGCGGGCATCATCGCAGGCAAGATGAGCAAAACCGGCACGCTGGGGTTTGTGGGCTCGTTCCCCATCCCCGAGGTGCTGCGCAACATCAACGCCTTTACCTTGGGGGCACAAACGTCCAACCCCAACATTAAGGTCAAGGTGGTGTGGATTAACACCTGGTTTGACCCACCCAAAGAAAGCGAAGCCGCACAGAGCTTGATTAACCAAGGCGCCGACGTGCTGCTGCAAAACACCGACTCCACGGCGGTGCTGCAAACCGCCGAGAAAAACGGTAAGTACGCCTTTGGTTGGGACAGCGACATGAGCAAGTTTGCCGGCAAGGCGCACCTGGGCTCGGCGATTGCCAACTGGGGCCCCTACTACATTCAAGCCATCGAAGAGCTCAAAGCCGGCACGTGGAAAACCAAGCGCA
>JALRBF010000193.1 GCA_023262365.1 Burkholderiaceae bacterium | reverse complement strand
CCCATGGCGCCGCATGCCTAGCCGCGCCGTAGGGAAGAAAAATTTAGGCCGCCTTGGGGCGCTTGACGCCGTACTTGGAGCGTGACTGCTTGCGATCTTTTACGCCCTGCAGATCAAGCGAACCACGAACGATGTGATAGCGAACGCCAGGCAAGTCTTTGACGCGACCACCACGCACCAGCACCACGCTGTGCTCTTGTAAGTTGTGGCCTTCGCCGCCGATGTACGAGATCACCTCGTAGCCGTTGGTGAGGCGCACCTTGGCCACCTTACGCAGCGCCGAGTTGGGCTTTTTGGGCGTGGTGGTGTACACGCGGGTACACACGCCACGGCGCTGCGGACAGTTCTCCATGGCGGGGCTCTTGGACTTGACCTTTTCAACAACCCGGCCGAGGCGAACTAGTTGGTTAATGGTTGGCATGTTTTAAAACCGTGATGTAGCCGGGCACGCGCTATGCATGCACCCTGCTTTTTTTACAAACCCACCCTTGCGGCCCTGCCACGCCTGCTCGCTTGCCGCGCCCACGCATTGGCCCACCGTAAGGGAAAGCCCGAGATTCTAGCATGGCGGCGCGACGGCGTGCAAGTGGCGCTGCACCACATCGCGCAACCAAGGCAGATGACCGTGAAAAAAATGCGTCACGCCTGGTAGCACAGTCACTGCCACGTGTTGCGGCTTGGCCCAATCCAGGGCCGCCTGCAGTGGCACGGTGTCGTCTTCGTCGCCGTGCAGTATCAGCGTTTTGGGCCTTAGCTCAGGCGCCAACGGCGGCACATCAAAACGGCTGGCAGCCAACCCCACCAATACTAAAGAAGACAGTGATGGCTCACTTTGCTGGGACAAGAATCGGCTGGCGACGTAGGCACCAAAGGAAAACCCGGCTAAGCACCAAGCTTGTTGGCCCACCCAGTGGCGATGCACGGCCAGCAAATCGTCGGCTTCGCCAACCCCCTCGGCGTATTGGCCCGCGCTTTGACCTACGCCACGAAAATTAAACCGCACCGCGGTCCAGCCTGCCAGCACATGGGCGCGGGCCAAGGTTTGCACCACCTTGTTGTCCATGGTGCCGCCGTGCAGCGGGTGCGGGTGGGTAAGCAGCGCCACGCCGCGCGACGGCCCCACTGGGTGGTCCACGGCCACGGCCAGTGGGCCGGCGGGGCCGGTGACTTGATGCTGCTGGGTGCCGCTTGGCACGGTGTGCTAGCGGCCCACGTCCGGGGCCAACAGCAAGCGCGTGACCACTTGGCCATCGCGCAGGTGTTGCTGCACGATGTCGTCGATGTCGTGCTCGTCCACGTAGGTGTACCAGGTGCCCTCGGGGTAAACCACGGCCACTGGCCCGCCCGCGCAGCGGTCAAGGCAGCCGGCTTTGTTCACGCGCACCTGGCCCACACCGGCTAGGCCCAGTGCTTTGACTTGCGCCTTGCAGTGGGCAAACGCTTGGTTGGCCGCGTGCTCGGCGCAAGCGGCTTGGCCGTTGTCGCGTTGGTTGAGGCAAAAAAAGATGTGCCGTTGGTAATACGGTGGCGAGGGGGGCGGGGCGTCGGCGGTCATGGCCGTGAATTGTAGGTTGGCGAGCGGGCAGCTTGCCGCGCCAGCAGCCACGCCGCGCCCACCACCCACACCCAGGATAGCCAAGGAAAGACACCAAACACCCGGCCCTTGGACAGCGAGGCCGTCTCGCCCCACCAGCCGGTGCCCGGCCCGGCCTGCCACCACACACCGGCCAGCAACAACAACCCAGCCAAACCCAAGGCCAACCGGGCGCGCCAACGCGCCGGCGCGGCCTGCAACCACACCGCCAGCGCCCAGGCGACCACCATGGCCATGCCCACGGTGGGCTGCCACCAGCTGGCCCAACGCGGCCAACCCAGCGCCAGCACCGCCGCAGCCGAGGTAACCACGCAGGCAAGCAACAGCACGGGCAGCGCCGGCAGCGCCCACGAGGGCTTGGGGCGCCACAACAAACCGGCCATTAACAGGGGCAACAGCAAAGCCGCCGTCATTAGGCCAAGCTCAAGCCCGGCCAAAGTGCCCAACCGCAAGGGCAAATCGCCCCACCCTAGCCCCCAGGGCGGCACCCATTGCCGAATCGTCTCGGGCAGGTGGCCCAGCACAAACGGCCAGTCCGACGGCCCCAACAAGGCCACTGGCCAAAGCGCCATCCAGGCCAGCATGGCCTGGTCTTGCCGTTGAAACCACCGCCCCTGCCAGCGCTCGGCGCGCTGCATCCAAGGCCAGTGATGCAACCACGTGCCGCCCAGCACCCCCAAGGTCGCGCCCGCGGCGTTCATCCACCAGTCCGCCATCGATGGCACGCGCGGTGGCAAGTGCGCTTGCAACCATTCAAGCAACAGTGACCAGCCCAGCACCGCCAACCAACCCAGCCACACCGCCCCGGCGCCGCCGCGCCCGCGCCAGGTGGCCCAGCCCACCAGCAGCCCCAGCGGCACGTAGCCCAGCACGTTGACCAGCACGTCACCCCACGTCCAGTAACGCGGCCACGGCGCAAACATCAAGTCCAGCACCGAGAATTCGCTCGGCTGCCAGCGCGCCAAAGGGTACAAGCTGGCGTAAGCCACCAGCGCGGCATACACCAAGGCCAACAGTCCGAGTGCCGAGCGATGCATGCCGCCTTTGCCCTAAAACGGCTTAACCACCACCAACACAATGGCCACCAACATCAGCAGCACGGGCGCCTCGTTGAACCACCGAAACCACACATGGCTGCGCTGCACCCGGTTTTGCTCAAAAGCCCTGCACAGCCGCGCGCACTGCCCGTGATAAATCAAAGCCAAGGCCACCACGGCGAGCTTGGCGTGCATCCAACCAGCGCCTTGACCAATGCCGTAGCCCCACCACAAGGCCACGCCAGTGGCCAGCGCCGGGGCCGCCAAGATGTGCATGAAGCGCAGCAGCTTGCGCGCCATGCGCAGCAAGCGCTGGCGCTCGGCGTGGCTGGCGGGGTCAACCATGGCCAAGTTGACGTAGATACGCGGCAAGTAAAACAGGCCTGCAAACCAACTGGCCACAAACAAAATATGAAAGGACTTAAGCC
>JALRBF010000192.1 GCA_023262365.1 Burkholderiaceae bacterium | reverse complement strand
GTGGCGTGGGCCAGTGCTGAGCAAGTGATTCAAGAGACGGGTTTTGCTTACACCTTATCGGTGGTGCCACTTTTTGTGCTCATGGGAAATTTTGTTTCACGAGCGGGGCTGGCGCACGAGTTGTTTGAGGCGGCGCACTCGTTGATTGGCCACCTCAAGGGTGGCCTCGCGCACGCCACGGTGCTGGCATGTGCAGGGTTTGGTGCGATTTGTGGGTCATCACTAGCAACCGCTGCCACCATGAGCCGCGTGGCTTATCCATCCATGAAAAAGCTGGGTTACAGCGAATCCATGGCCGCCGGCGTAGTTGCAACTGGAGGTACGCTGGGCATCATGATTCCTCCCTCTACGATCTTGGTGATATACGGCATCATCACCGAGACCAACATTGGCGAGTTGTTTGCTGCGGGTGTGTTGCCGGGCATATTAACGGCTGCGCTGCTGATGGTGGGCATCGGCATCATGGCCTTCCTTGATCCGGAGCATGCGCCAGCCGATCGTCGCTACACCTGGGCCGAGCGGTGGCGCGCCTTGCGCGGCATTTGGGGTGTATTGGTGCTGGCGTTGTCGGTGCTTGGCGGTATATACGGCGGTGTGTTTACGCCCACCGAGGGCGCTGGCTTTGGTGCTACCGGCGCTTTTTTATTCGCCTGGCTGCGCGGCAAATTGTCGTGGCGTCTTTTGTTTACGATTTTGGCTGACTCGGCACGGACCACCTCGATGATTTTTGCGTTGCTCATGGGCGCGCTGATGTTTGCCAATTTCATGAATTTCACCACGTTGCCGTTTGAGTTAAAGGACTGGATTTTGGGGATCGGTCTGTCGCCCATCGGGGTGGTATTTGCCATGATGCTGGTGTATGTGGTGCTGGGTATGGTGCTTGAGGAGTTGACCATGGTGCTGCTCACCATCCCGCTATTTTTTCCGATTGTGTTTGACCTTGGCTTTGACCCCGTTTGGTTTGGTGTGTTGATTACCATGGTGGTGCAAATTGGTCTGGTGTCTCCGCCAGTGGGCATGAATCTTTTTGTGATTCACGGCCTTTTGCCCGACGTGGGATTGACAACGATTTACCGCGGCGTATGGATCTTGGTATTGGCCATGGTGGTGGCGCTGTGCATTTTGATTGCGTTTCCGGCCATCAGTTTGGCGTTGCCAACCTGGTTGCTGCGCTAGGGGGTATGACATGGGTGACGACTGGCAGAGCATTGCACCGCCGCGGCTTGAGCATGTGGCCGATTTGCGCGTGGGCATTGCCGCACCGGTGGAGGTGGGCACCACGGCGTGGGGCGGGCGGCGGATGATTCCGATTACCGGCGGGTTGGTGCAAGGCCCGCGCATGCAAGGGGTGGTGCTGCCGGGTGGGGCCGATTTTCAGTTGCTGTTGGGCGATGGCACCGAGGCCCACTTAGACGCGCGCTACGTGCTGGAGCTAAGCGACGGTGCCCGGGTGTGGGTGGAGAACCGGGCGCTGCGCGTGGCCTCGGCTGAAAATTCGAAGCGGCTGCGCGAGGGCAAACCGGTGCCACCCGAGGCGGTGTACTTTAGGTGCCAGCCGCGCTTTGAAACCGCTGCGCCGGCCTGGGCGTGGCTGCAGCAGCACCAGTTTGTGGGCTCGGGCGTGCGGTTACCCGACGGGGTGCTGCTGAGTTTTTATCAGATGATTTAGGCCAGCCCCAGCAGGCGCACGGCGTTGTCTTTGAGTATGCCGGGCATCACCTCTGGCTTGAATCCCGCCACTTCAAAGTCTTTCATCCAGCGCTCGGGCGTAATCAGCGGGTAGTCGCTGCCAAACAGCACGCGGTCTTTGAGTAGGGTGTTGGCGTATTGCACCAGTTGTTTGGGAAAGTACTTGGGGCTCCAGCCCGAGAGGTCAATCCACACGTTGGGCTTGTGCATGGCCACGCTGAGCGCTTCGTCTTGCCAGGGCCAACTGGGGTGTGCCATCACAATTTGCATGTCTGGAAAGTCTATCGCTACGTCGTCCAGCAGTATGGGGTTGCTGTAGCTCAGGCGCA
>JALRBF010000116.1 GCA_023262365.1 Burkholderiaceae bacterium | reverse complement strand
GAGATTGAGGACGAATTTGACGAAGCCGAGGACAACGGCGACATCTTTAGCCTGGCCGACGGCACCTGGCGCGTGGCCGGCGATACCGCCGTGGCGCGTATCAACGAGGCGTTTGAGGTGCAGTTACCCGAGGATGACTTTGATACCATTGGCGGCTGGATCGCGCACGAAATGGGGCACGTGCCGCAGCGCGGCGAGTTGTTTGAGGTGCAGGGCTTGCAGTTTGCCGTGTTGCTGGCCCGCGGTGGCGCGGTGCGCTGGTTTAAGGTGGCGCGTATGGCCACCGATGCGGCGGCGCTAGACGCTTCGGCGTGACCCGCCATACCCTGTTCCACACAGGCTGGGCCCTGGCCTCGGGCGTGGCTACGGGGTGGGCGTTGGCCTGGCCCCACGCGGGGTTGCAATGGCCAGTTTTGGGCTTGGTGTACGGCACCCCAGTGGCTTGGGTGCAATGGGTGGCATTGTTGGCACTGGCGTGGGTGTTGTGGCACCAAACCACGTGGCGTGCGCGCGCGTGGCTGGGCTGGTGTCATGGCATGGCAGGGTGGGTGGCGTCGGTGGGTTGGCTCACCCACGCCATGCACGAGGTGGCAGGTTTACCGCAGCCGCTGGCGTGGTTGGCGTGGCTGGCCTTGAGCGCGGTGCTGGCGCTTGAGTCAGCCTTGACGTTGGGCCCCATGCTCCACGCGGCGTGGGGGCAACGGCCTGGTGCGTGGCGCAGTGCGCTGGGTTTGGCCGCGGCACTGATGCTGTCCGAATGGATGCGAGCGACGTGGTTTACCGGGTTTGCGTGGGGCGGTGTGGCGGTGCCGATGCTCGGTACGTTGTTGGCCAGTGCCGGGCCTTGGCTGGGGGCGTTGGGTGTGGCGCCCCTGATGGCAGCATGGGCGGGCTGGATGGCGTGGGCATGGGGGCGACGACGCTGGCGCGTGGGTGCTGCGGGGCTGTGTGTGGTGGCGCTGGCGAGCTGGCCCAGCGCGCCGTTGGGGGTGGATGGCTTGACCACGCCAATAGGCGAGGCGACGGTGAACCTGCTGCAGCCCGCGGTGGCGCAGCAAGACAAATTTGGCGCAAGTAACTTAGCCCGTGCTGCCACCGATGTGCAGCGGGCGTTGGCTGAGGCGGCGCCAGGTTCGCTGGTGATTGCTCCAGAAACGGTGTTGCCCGCGTTGCCCCAGGCGTGGCCAGCCGGCACCGAACCCCGATTGCGTGCGGCGTTAAACCGGCAGCAAGGGGCGTTGTGGTTTGGTGCGCCCCTGCCGGCCACGGACGGTGGGTATCGCAACAGCTTGTTGGGTTGGCGTGCCGATTGGGCGTCGGTCACACGATACGACAAACATCATTTGGTGCCGTTTGGCGAATACGTGCCGCCGGGTTTTGGTTGGTTTGTCGCGGCCATGGGCATGCCGTTGGCGGGCTTTGGCGCGGGGGTGTTGCACGCCACGCCGTGGTCGTGGCGGGGCATGGGCTGGGCGATTCAGATTTGCTATGAGGATTTGTTTGCACTGAGCTTGGCGCAGCGTCAATGGCAACAACCGGCCCAGGTGTGGGTCAACGCCAGCAATTTGGCGTGGTTTGGCAACGGCGTGGCGCTGCCGCAGCATCTGGCCATGGCACGCTGGCGCGCGCTGGAGTTGGGGCGTTGGACGGTGCGGGCCACCAACACGGGGGCCACGGCGGTGATTGACCATCGCGGGCAGGTGCGTGCTTTGCTGCCTTACGGGCAAGCCGGGGTGTTGTCTTACCGGGTGCAGGGGCGCGATGGGGTGACGCCATTTGTGCGTTGGGCCGGCGCCTGGGGCCAGGTGTTGTGGTGGGCCTTGCCCCTGCTGGCTTGGCTGGGTTTGGTCGCATTCAGACGGCACCGGTAAAATCAAGGGTTTGATTGGCGCCGGTTCGTGAGCCGGCCACGCACAGGCCACCATGACCGCACCGACTTTTCAAGAAATCTTGCTTCGCTTGCAACGCCACTGGGCTGACCAGGGTTGCGCCCTACTGCAACCGTATGACATGGAGATGGGGGCGGGTACCAGCCACACGGCGACGTTTTTGCGCGCGATTGGGCCCGAGCCGTGGCGTGCCGCTTATGTGCAGCCCAGCCGTCGTCCAAAAGACGGACGTTACGGCCAAAACCCCAACCGCTTGCAACACTACTATCAGTACCAGGTGGTGCTTAAGCCGGCCCCCGAGAACATACTGGAGCTTTACCTTGAGAGTTTGCGCGTGCTGGGGCTGGACTTGCAGCGCAACGACGTGCGTTTTGTGGAAGACGATTGGGAAAACCCCACCCTGGGCGCATGGGGGTTGGGCTGGGAGGTGTGGCTCAACGGCATGGAGGTGACGCAGTTCACGTACTTTCAGCAGGTGGGTGGCTTGGATTGCCGCCCCGCCACGGGAGAGATTACGTACGGGTTGGAGCGCCTGGCCATGTATTTGCAGGGTGTAGAGAACGTTTACGACCTGGTTTGGACGCCGGGTCTGAGCTATGGCGATGTGTATTTGCAAAACGAGCAAGAGCAGTCGGCGTACAACTTTGAGCACAGCGACAGCGCGTTTTTGTTTGAGGCGTTTAGCGCGCACGAACGGCAAGCCAAGGCCTTGGTGCAGGCCGAGTTGGCCTTGCCCGCCTACGAGCAGGTGCTAAAGGCCGCGCACACCTTTAATTTGCTCGATGCGCGCGGCGCGATTTCGGTAACGCAACGTGCTGCCTACATTGGGCGTATTCGCGCTTTGGCACGTGGCGTGGCGCAAAGCTACTACGACAGTCGGCAACGGTTGGGTTTTCCGCTGGCCCCGCGCGAGTGGGTGGCCGAACTTGAGGGGGTCGCGGCATGAGCGCCGAGGCCGTGGACTCGTTGCTGGTGGAGTTGTTGGCCGAGGAGTTGCCGCCTAAGTCGCTGCCGCGTTTGGCGCAGGCTTGGGGCCATGGACTGGAGCAAGCCCTGCGCGCGCAGCATTTGCTGCTGCCGCAGTCCCAGGCTACGGTGTACGCCACGCCGCGGCGTTTGGCGGTGCATATCAGCTCGGTGCAAGCGCAGGCGCCGCGCCAGCAGCAGGTAATGAAGTTGATGCCAGTTAAGGTGGGGCTGGATGCACAGGGCCAACCCACGGCGGCGCTACGCAAAAAATTGCAAGCTGTGGGCGCGCCCGATGTGGACGTGCAGACGCTGCAGCGAGCAAACGATGGGAAGGCGGAGACGCTGCAATTGGTGCGTGAGGTGGCGGGGGCAACCTTGCTCGAGGGTTTGCAGTGGGCGCTGGACGACACGCTGGCCAAACTGCCGATTGCCAAGGTGATGACGTATCAACTGCACCGCAACTGCCACTTGCCTGGGTTCAGCAACGTGCGTTTTGTGCGGCCCGTGCACGGACTGGTGGCGTTGCACGGCAAGCAGGTGGTGCCGGTGCAGGCGCTAGGGCTGCAAGCGGGTGACTGCACCCTAGGGCATCGCTTTGAGTCTCTCGTGCCGGTGCTTAAGCTGGCGCACGCCAACGACTACGCCAGTCAATTGGCCGAGTATGGCGCGGTGATTGCCAGCTTTGACGAGCGGCGTGCCACCATTGATCGGCAATTGCACGCCGCGGCAGAGCGTGCCGGGTTGCAGGTGCTGAGTGACGACGATTTATTAAACGAAGTGACGGCCTTGGTGGAGCGGCCCCATGTGGTGACCTGCAGCTTTGACCCGGCGTTTTTGCAAGTGCCGGCGGCGTGTTTGGTGCTGACCATGAAGGCCAATCAAAAATATTTTCCGCTGGTGGATGCCAGCGGGACGCTGAGCCATCGGTTTTTGGTGGTGAGTAACCTCACCCCAGCTGACGATTCCGCGATTGTGACCGGCAACGAGCGCGTGATTCGCCCGCGTTTGGCCGATGCCAAGTTCTTTTTTGATCAAGACCGCAAGCAGCCGCTGGCCAGCCGCTTGCCGCGCCTTGCGCACGTGGTGTACCACGACCGTTTGGGCAGCCAGGCGCAGCGCAGCGCGCGGGTGCAAGCCATTGCGTGCGCCTTGGCGCAGCGTATGCAGCCGCCCGTGGACGCGGCGCAAGTGGCGTTGGCTGCGCGTTTGGCCAAGGCGGACTTGCTGACCGACATGGTGGCGGAGTTTCCTGAGCTCCAAGGCATCATGGGGGCGCAGTACGCCGCCCATGACGGCCACAGCCAAGACGTGGCACAAGCGATTGAAGACCATTACCATCCGCGCTTTGCTGGTGACGAGTTACCACGTGGCCAAGTGGGTGTGGCCTTGGCCTTGGCCGACAAAATGGAAACGCTGGTGGGTATGTTTGGCATCGGCAACCTGCCCACAGGCGATAAAGACCCGTTTGCATTGCGCCGCCATGCGTTGGGTGTGCTGCGCCTGATTGCTGAGCGCGCGCCAACGCTGCAGTGGCCCGACTTGCTGGCGATAGCGGCAGAGGCGTTTGAGCCCGACACGCTTGACCATGCGCTGCAACCGTTGACTGACTTTGTGTATGAGCGGCTGGCCGGCAGCTTGCGCGACCAGGGTTGGCGCACGCAAGAGGTGGACGCGGTGCTAGCGCCACGGCCGGCAGGCCTGGCTGAGGTGCCGGCGCGGCTGCAAGCGGTAAGAGCTTTTGGCGATTTACCGGCCGGCGCGGCGCTGGCCGCGGCCAACAAACGCATTGGCAACGTGCTGCGCAAAGCCGATGACGTGAGCCACGTGCAGGTGAACCCCAGCTTGCTTGGCGAGGCGGCGGAGCAGGCACTGCACCAGGCCATGGAGCAAACCTTGCCGGCGGCACAGGCGCTGGCTGATGCGCGCCGCTGGAGCGAGCAATTGGCCGCCCTGGCGGTATTGCGCGAACCGGTGGATGCGTTTTTTGATGGCGTGCTGGTCAACGCCCCCGACCCGGCTTTGCGCGCCAATCGCTTGGCCTTGTTGCAGCAGTTGCACCGTGCCATGAACCAGGTGGCGGACTTGTCGCGGCTGGCGCAGTAACTGCACCCATGCTGGCTTTGCTGCGCTCGCTCCTGCATTTGCTGTGGATGGGGCTGACCGTGGTGCCGTGGGCCTTGGTGGTGTTGGCCGCTGCGCCGTGGGTCGAGTCGGCCACGGTGTACCGCATGTGCCGGGGCTGGTTGCACCAAGTGGTGTGGATGGCAGGGCCCATGTTGGGCATACGCAACCGTGTACACGGCTGGTACAACCTACCCACCGACCCGAACGCGCGCGTGGTGCTGCTGGTCAAGCATCAGTCCACGTGGGAGACCTTTGCCATGCCAGTGCTTATGCCGCGGCCTTTGGCCTATGTGTTTAAGCGGGAGTTGCTCTCGATACCGTTTTTTGGCTGGGCCATGGCCAAGTTGGAAATGGTGCACATTGACCGGCAGCGCCGGGCCGAGGCGTTTAACCGTGTGGTGGCCCAAGGACAACAGTTGTTGGACAAGGGCATTTGGATGATTATGTTTCCCGAAGGCACCCGGGTGCCGCGCGGACAAGTGGGGCAATACAAAACCGGCGGCACCCGCTTGGCCGTGGCCACCGGGGCCACGGTGATTCCGGTGGCGGTGACCTCGGCGCGGTGCTGGCCAGCTCGGGCGTGGATTAAGCGCCCCGGGGTGGTGGACTTTTCGATTGGGCCGCCCATGCCCGCCCATGGCCGCGACCCGGTGGCCCTGATGGCCGAGGTGCAGCAGTGGATAGAGGCCGAGGTGCAGCGGTTGGACCCCACGCCCCATGCCTGAGGCGATGCAACTGGCGCTGGATTTTGCCGCTGCCGCGCCCCAGCCGCAAGGCCTGCCGGTATGGCGCCACCGGGCGGCCGACCGCACGCTAAGTTTGTCGCGTTTGGTGGTGGCCTACGTGTTGCGGCGTGGCCGTCGCCGCTCCATCGGCCTGACCGCGCATGAGGACGGCTTGGTGGTGAGCGCGCCGCGTTGGACCACGCTGCGTGAGGTGGAGCACACCTTGCAAGCACACGAGGCGTGGCTGTGGCAGCAGTGGCAAACGCAGCAACGGCGTGCGGCCGCGGCGCAAGCCCAGGTGGCGTGGTACCACGGCGGCAGCGTGCCGTGGCGTGGCCAGGCCGCGCGCTTGCAGTTGGGCAGCGACGCCGCGCCAGGCCAATTGGCGTGGGTGCAGCCACTGCCCCAGGGCAGTGAGCCGGCGTGGCAATTGCATGTGGCCTTACCGGTGCACGCCAGCGAGCAACAGGTGCGCGACACGGTTCAGGCTTGGCTTAAGCAGCAATGCTTGACCTTGGTGCAGCAAAGCGTGGCGCGGCATGCCCCCTTGCTGGGGGTGCACTGCCAAGGCCTGCGCTTGAGCAGCGCGCGCAGCCATTGGGGGTTGGCCAGCGCCAACGGTCGTTTGGCGTTGAATTGGCGGCTGATTTACGCGCCTGCCCACTGGTTGGACTACGTGGTGGTGCACGAACTGGCGCACTTGCGCGAGATGAACCACAGCCCTCAGTTTTGGGCCTTGGTGCAAAGCGTGGTGCCCGACTGCATGGCCGTGCGCCGCGCGTTGCGCCAGTGGGTGCCGCCGGCTGACCATTAAATGACGGATTGCTAATTGGAAAGTTTTTGCAAAAGCCGTGCAAAAATGTCCTACGTTTTGTTTGACACAAAAAAAGGAGACTGAACATGACACACCCCTCAACGTGGGGCAAAGCTGCCCTGTTGTCCGTGATTTTCGGGCTGACCGGTTCGTGGGCGCAGGCCCAGGACACGATTAAGGTGGGGCTGCTGCGCCTGACCTCGCATTCGCCCAGCATCATCGCCCAAGGCAAAGGGTACTTTGCCAAACAAAACCTTAAGGTTGAGTTTGTGACCTTTCAAGCGGCCCAGCCCATGGCCGTGGCGATTGCCTCGGGCGATGTGGATTTTGGTGTGACGGCCATTTCGGCGAGTTTGCTCAACCTGGCCGAAAAGGATGTGGTGCGCATCATTGGCGGGGCACTCACCGAGTCCGCCGGGATTGATGGGCAAAAGATTTTGGTCTCCAAGGCGGCGTACGACGCCGGGGTAACCACCCCAGCGGCGCTCAAAGGCCGCACGTTTGGGGTAACCACCGCGGGGTCGTCGTTTCACTACATGGCGCACAAAATTGCCGACAAAGAAGGGTTTGCGCGCTCGGCCATTCAAATCAAGCCGCTACAAAAGGTACCGGCTGTGATTGCCGCGCTCAAAAGCAGCCAAATTGATGCCTGGTCCATCGTCCCCAACATTGCCGGTGGTTTGGCCAAAGGGGGCGAAATTCGCGTGATTGGCCGGGTGAGCGATTACATTGACGGTTATCAGGTCACGACCATATTCACGTCCAAAAAGAATGCCACGCAACGGCGCGACTTGGTGCAGCGGTTTTTGGCCGCCTTTGAGCAGGGTGTGGATACCTACAACAAGGCATTGGTGTACAAAAAATTGCCGGCCAACGAGACCGAGGCCATTGTGAAGATGGTGCACGAGTACGTGTACGCCGACCAGCCGTTTGAGAAGGCTGGGCCACGTATTCAAGCCGGAGCGATGTTAATTAGCCCGCGCGGCGAGTTAAACATGGCCAGCGTACGCGATCAGCTGGCTTGGTTTCAGTCCGAAGGCATGGTGTCCAAAGACCTGAAAATTGAGCAAGTGGTGGACACGTCGTTTGTGAAGACCAAGTAACACAGAATGCGGCTGTCCATTGAGGCGGTCTCACACCACTACGATGCGTTGTCGGTGCTGGCCGACGTGAGCATTGAGGTGCAGCCCGGCGAGATCGTCTGTGTGGTGGGCCCCTCGGGCTGCGGTAAGTCCACGCTGCTGCGGCTGGCCGGCGGGCTGGAGCAGCCCGCGGCGGGTGAGATTGTTTTGCAAGGCGAGGCGGCCCCGGGCACGCTCAACCCGTTGACGTATGTGTTTCAGGACTTTGCGTTGCTGCCCTGGCGCACGGTACGCCAGAACATTGAGCTGGTGTTGTTGCATCACGACTTGAGCGCCGACCAAAGACAGGCACGCGTGCAGGATGTGTTGGCGCGAACCCGTTTGACCGAGTTTGCTCAGGCGTGGCCGCGGCAACTCTCGGGGGGCATGCGCCAACGGGTGGGGATTGCCCGGGCGTTGGCGGTGCAGCCGGCGATTTGGCTGATGGACGAGCCGCTGTCGGCGCTTGATAGCCAAACCCGCGAGTTGTTGATGGATGATTTGGTGGCGTTGTGGCAACGCAGCCGCTTCTCGGCGTTGTATGTGACGCATAACTTGGCTGAGGCCACGCGCTTGGGTCACCGCATCGTGTTGTTGACGGGGCGTCCGGGCACGGTGCGTTCGGTCACGCGCATCGACATCCCCTTGAATGAACGCGCCAGCCACGCCGCTGAGCT
>JALRBF010000096.1 GCA_023262365.1 Burkholderiaceae bacterium | reverse complement strand
CCAAGTCGGCGCCTCGGCAGGCGTCGTGCGGGTCGTCAAAGGTGCGCAGGCAGCGCGGCGCGCTTAGGCCGGCCATGGCCGGGTCAATCTCGTAGCCGTTGGGGGTGCTTACGTGCAGCGTAAAGCCCAGCAAATGCGACGCTTGCAGCCAGGTGTTGGCCATGTTGTTGCCGTCGCCCACCCACGCCACGGTTTTGCCCGTGATGTCGCCGCGGTGCTCAATAAAGGTAAACAAATCGGCCAATATTTGGCACGGGTGGTATTCGTTGGTTAGGCCGTTGATGACCGGCACCCGCGAGTATTGGGCAAAGCGGTCAAGCTTGCTTTGCTCGTAGGTGCGAATCATCACGATGTCGGTCATGCGGCTAATGACGCGTGCGCTGTCTTCGATGGGTTCGGCGCGCCCCAGCTGGCTGTCGCCAGTGGTAAGGTGCACCACGCTGCCACCCAGTTGGTACATGCCCGCTTCAAAACTCACGCGGGTTCGTGTGCTGGCTTTTTCAAAAATCAGTGCCAGGGTTCGGTCGGTGAGAGGTTGATGCTTTTCGTAGGCTTTGAACTTGGCCTTTAGCCAAGCGGTGCGCGCAAACAGGTGCGCGTATTCGTCCGCGGTCAAATCGTTGAATTGCAGGTAATGCCGCGTCATGAGCCTAGTTGCTTGGCGTTTGCAGCCATGTTTTGATAAGCGGACACAGCATGTCAATGGCCTCTTGGGCCTGCGTTTGGGTGAGGATAAGAGGGGGCACCATACGTACCACCCGCTCGGCGGTGACGCTGATGAGCAGCCCCGCGTCGGCGGCTTGTTGCACCAGGGCGCCACAAGGGCGGTCGAGCTCAATCCCAATCATGAGGCCTTTGCCGCGAATGTCGGCCACGCCAGCCACGCCGTGCAGTTGCTGGCGCAGCGTTTGCAGCATCCAGCCGCCCACCTCGGCAGCGTTTTGCAGCAGGCCTTGGGCTTGCATGATGCGCAGTGTTTCAACCCCGGCACGCGTGGCCAGTGGGTTGCCGCCAAATGTGCTGCCGTGGTCGCCCGGGCCAAACACCTTGGCCGCGCGTGGCCCAGCGACCACCGCCCCAATGGGCACGCCGCTGCCCAGGCCTTTGGCCAGGGGCATCACGTCGGGCACGATGTCAGCCCACTGGTGGGCAAACCACTTGCCGGTGCGCCCAATGCCACACTGCACCTCGTCAATCATCAGTAGCCAGTCGTTGGCGTCGCACAAGGCGCGTACCTCGCGCATGTAGTCTTCATCCAATGGGTGAACGCCGCCTTCGCCCTGAATCGCCTCAAAAAACACCGCCACCACGTTGGGCTGTTGCTGGGCCACCTCGCGCAGCGCCTCAATGCGGTTAATGGGCACGCGTACAAAACCCTCAACCATGGGGCCGAAGCCTTGTTGAATTTTGGTGTTACCCGTGGCCGATAGGGTGGCCAACGAGCGCCCATGAAACGCATGCTCGTAGACCACGATGCTGGGCCGCTCAATGCCTTTGGCGTGGCCAAACTTGCGCGCGATTTTGATGGCCGCCTCGTTGGCCTCGAGGCCGCTGGAGCAAAAAAACACGTTGGTCATGCCCGACAAGCGCACCAGCTCGGCGGCCAGTGCCTCTTGGTGGGTGATGTGGTAGTAGTTGGAGCAATGGATCAACTGTCCCACTTGTTCGCGCAGTGCCGCCACCAGCTCGGGGTGCGCATGGCCTAGGGTATTGACGGCGATGCCACCCAAGGCGTCGAGGTAGCGCCGGTTATCGGTGTCCCACACGTACACCCCTTGGCCGTGCGACAGCGCAATCGGCAAGCGGCCGTAAGTGGGCATGACATGGGGAGACGAAGCAGGCATGGCGCGGGCACCCAAGTGAGCGAGCAAAGCTGTATTGTAGGGTCGGGCACGCGATAAAATGATAGGTTGTGTTCGATTTGCAAGCCCTCTCATGACCCCGTCCGATAACCGCCGTTGGCTGTTGCGGGGCGTGACATCCCAGGGCAAGCGATTTCGACCCTCCGACTGGTGCGAGCGGCTAGCCGGCGTGATGAGCGGGTTTCGCCCCGGCGGCGCGGCGCACACCATGGGCTACTCACCGTGGTGCATTCCCACCACACGAGACGGCGACGCCTGCGTGATTGTTGACCCGGCCTTGCGTGCGCACGAGCCCATGGCCTGGGACTTTGTGGTGGGCTTTGCCCGCGACAACGACTTGCAAGTGGAGCTGCTAGACGAATAAGCGGGTGCGGCGCGCCATGCGCGCGCGGCAGGTCCAGCCCGTGGCCACAAAAAAACCGCCCGAAGGCGGTTGGTTACTTGCAGCGCACCGATTTCAAACGGCGAAAGCCTCGGTAGACTTTCGTGCACGGGGCGTGATGGCCCCGAGATGCTCAAGTTTAGGCCGTGGCCAACGCCTTGAGCTTGGCGGCCAAGCGGCTTTTGTCGCGGGCTGCCTTGTTTTTGTGAAAAATGCCTTTGTCGGCAATGCTGTCCACGGTGGACTGCATCACGCCAAACAAGGCCGTGGCTTTTTCTTTGTCGCCGCTGGCAATGGCTTTTTCCACGTTTTTTACCGTGGTGCGGTACTTGGAGCGCAACGAGGTGTGCGCGGCGTTGAGCTTGACGTTTTGGCGCGCGCGCTTGCGGCCAGATGGCAGGCGCGGGCTGCGTTTTTTGGCTGTTGCCATGGGGTTCTCCTAGGGGTTTGGCGGTGTTGCAAGTAACTGACCATTGTACCGCGAAACCGCGCCGGCGCCCCAGCCCTGGCCAAGCCGACTACACTCCTCGGGGTGAACCTGTTGAAGTCCGTCTCGCTGGTGTCGCTTTGGACGCTGGCCTCGCGCGTTACCGGTTTGGTGCGCGAGTTGATGATTGCTTCGCTGTTTGGCGCCAGTGCCGCCACCGACGCCTTTAACGTGGCGTTTCGCATTCCCAATTTGCTGCGGCGTTTGTTGGCCGAGGGCGCCTTTAGTCAGGCCTTTGTGCCTTTGTTGGCCGGGCGCCGGCGCAGCCAGGGTGACGAGGACAGCCGCGCCTTTGTGGCCGAAGTGGCCACGGCGCTGGCCAGTGCCTTGCTGCTGCTCAGTGTGCTGGGGGTGTTGGCCGCGCCGGTGCTTATTTGGCTCATGGCCAGCGGCTTACCGCCGGCCGGGCACGATTTGGCGGTGGCGCTGACGCGCATGATGTTTCCGTACATCGCGTTCATGTCGCTGGTGGCCTTGTGCGCTGGGGTGCTGAACACGTGGCAGCGCTTTGCGGTGCCGGCGGCCACACCCACGTTGCTTAACCTGTGCATGGTGGGGGTGGCGTGGTGGCTGGCGCCGGTGTTGGCCGCGCGCGGCGTGGCGCCCATTTACGCCCTGGCCGCCGGGGTGATGTTAGGCGGTGTGCTGCAGCTTACCGTGCAGGTGCTGGCGCTGCGGCGCCTGGGGTGGCGCTTGGGGGTGCGGTGGCGGCCATCGGCCTGGCTGGCGGCATGGCGCGGCCCGGGTGTGGCGCGCCTGCTGGGTTTGATGGCCCCGGCCGTGCTGGGTGTGGCGGTGGCGCAGGTGTCGTTGCTGATCAACACCCAAATTGCCTCGTACCTAGCGGTGGGCAGCGTGAGTTGGTTAACTTACGCCGATCGCTTAATGGAATTTCCAATTGCGCTGCTGGGCGTGGCGCTGGGGGTGGTGTTGTTGCCGCAGTTGGCCGATGCGCACGCCGCCGCGCAGCGTCAACGCTACAGCGAACTGTTGGACTGGGGGCTACGCCTGGTGGTGTTGCTGGGCGTACCCGCGGCCGTGGGGCTGCTGGTGTTTGCCCAGCCTCTGGTGGCGGTGCTTTATCACCACGGGGCGTTTGGCGTGAGCGACGTGGTGCAAACGGCGCGTGCGGTGCAGGGTTACGGCCTGGGGGTGTTGGGCTTGGTAGCGGTCAAGGTGCTGGCGCCCGGGTTTTTTGCTCAGCAAGACATCCGCACCCCGGTGCGCATTGCCGTGGGTGTGTTGCTGCTGACGCAGCTGATGAACGTGGCGCTGGTGCCGTGGTTGGCGCACGCGGGGTTGGCGTTGTCGATTGCTTTGGGCTCATGGATCAACGCCGGGTGGCTGCTTTGGGGCTTGCGCCGGCGGACGTGGTACCAGCCCGGGGCGGGGTGGTGGCGGTTGGTGTGGCGGGTGGCCGTGGCGGCGCTGCTGCTGGCTTGGGCGTTGCACGAGGCCGGGCAATGGCTGAACTTTATGGCGCTGGCCAGCACCCCTTGGCTGCGCGCCGGTTGGTTGGCGCTGGTGGTGGTGGCCTCGGCGCTGGGTTACTTTGCTGTGTTGGCGCTCATGGGCGTGTCACTGCGCACGGTGTGGCGCGCCCCGCGCTAAGGCACCCCAGGCTTTAGCACACCTCAACCGCTGCAGCGTTTGGCGCAATGGGTTGCACGTGGCCCAGTGTGTACACCGTCTCGCCGGCTTGTTGCAGCACGTCAGCGGCAGCTTGTGCCGCGTTGGGTGGCACGATGACCACCATGCCAATGCCGTTGTTAAACGTACGGTTCATGTCTTGGTTGTTAATGCCTGCCGTGGCTTGCAGCCAGGCAAACAGCTCGCTGGTGGGCCAGGCTTGCCGGTGCAGCTTAACCCCCAGCCCGGCGGGCAACACGCGGGGAATGTTCTCAAGCAGTCCGCCACCGGTGATGTGCGCCATGGCGTGCACCGGCTGCTGCTGCAGCAGCGCGCGCACCGCCTTGACGTAGATGCGGGTGGGTGCCATGAGGCGCTCGCGCAGGGGCATGCCGTCAAGGTGAGTGGGGCAGTCGGCCTCGGCGCGCGCCAAACACGCCCGCACCAGCGAAAAGCCGTTGGCGTGCACCCCACTAGAGGCCAGCCCAAGCACCACGTCGTCGGGTTGCACCTGGTGGCCGGTGAGCATCGCTTGTTTTTCTACCACGCCCACGGCAAAGCCGGCCAGGTCGTACTCGCCTGGGGGGTACATGCCGGGCATTTCGGCGGTTTCGCCGCCTATCAACGCGCAGCCCGATTGCTCGCAGCCCTGGGCAATGCCGGCAATGACGCGGGTGGCAACCTCTACGTCAAGCCGCCCGCAGGCAAAGTAGTCCAAAAAAAACAGTGGCTCGGCGCCTTGCACCAAGATGTCGTTGACCGACATGGCCACCAAATCAATGCCCACGGTGTCATGCATGTGCCAGTCAATGGCCAGCCTGAGCTTGGTGCCCACGCCGTCGGTGCCGCTGACCAACACCGGCTCGTGGTAGCCCTTGGGCATTTCGAACAAAGCGCCAAAGCCGCCCAGCCCGCCCAGCACCCCAGCGCGTTGGGTGCGCTTGGCCAGGGGTTTGAGGCGTTGCACCAAGGCGTCCGCGGCGTCGATGTCAACGCCGGCTTGTTTGTAGTCAATCGAGGTGGTGGGTTTCATGAACAGGCCAAGGCCGCGCGCTTGGTGGTATGGTGGGACAAAGAGGCCAATGCGGGCGCCGCTGCGGTCCGCGCCGCGTCTGGCCCGTAAAATCGGCTTTCATTTTAGGTTGTTTGCTCCATGCCTTTGCCCCCGCCCACCCCATTGCCCAGCACCTGGCGCCTGGCCTTACCCCTGGTGGTGGCTGGCGTGGTCTTGCTGTGGGTGTTGTGGCCGGTGCTGCTGCCCTTTGCATTGGCCGCGGTGGTGGCCTATGTGGTGTACCCCTTGCACCAGCGGTTGGTGCGCTGGCGTGTGCCGCCGTCGTGGGCGGCCATGCTGGCGCTGACGCTGGCCGCGCTGCTGGCTTTGGGGGTGGTGCTGTTGGTGGTGCCGGTTATTGGTAAACAGCTGCCGCTGCTGCGCGAGCAGCTGCCGCAGTGGTTGGCCCAAGGGCAGCGCCTGATTGGGCCATGGCTAACGGCCTGGGGCCTGACGCTGGACACCCAAGGCCTGCAGCAAAACGTGCGCGAGTTGCTAAGCGGCCATCAAACCGACGTGTTGCAGTGGCTGTGGCAGTCGCTTCGGGTGGGCGGCAGCGTGTTGCTGGGGTGGGCGGGTTACGCCGTGCTTACCCCCGTGGCGGCGGTGTTTTTGCTGCTGGATGGGCCGCGCTGGCTGGCGCAACTTGCCCAGCGGTTGCCGCTGGCGTGGCAGCCGGCGTGGCAGGCATGGTTGCACGACAGCCACGTGTTACTCGGTCAGTTTTTGCGGGGTCAGTGGCGCGTGATGTTGGCACTGGCGGTTTTTTACAGCGTGGCGCTGCGCGTGGTGGGGCTGGAGGTGGCCGTGGCCATTGGCGTGTTCACCGGCTTGGCGGTGTTTGTACCGTATCTAGGCTTTGGCCTTGGCTTGGTGCTGGGGCTGGCCGCCGCCGGGCTGCAGTTTGGCCAGTCGCTGCCGGTGCTGGCCGTGGCGCTGGTGTTTGCCGTGGGGCAGTTGCTTGAGAGTTTTTGGCTGACGCCGCGTTGGGTGGGTGAGCGC
>JALRBF010000369.1 GCA_023262365.1 Burkholderiaceae bacterium | reverse complement strand
CGCCGACACCAAGGCCTCGCCCGGTATTTTTGTGCTCAACCCCGACACCGGGGCCACCCCCGGCATGCGCGTGCGCTAACCCGCCATGAAAGCCCCTGCGCTTGAGCCCTTTCGTCCGCGACTGTGGCGCGAGCTGCGCGGCTACAACCTGGGCCGCCTGGGCCGCGACGTGGGCGCCGGCGTCTCGGTGGGGGTGGTGGCGCTGCCACTGGCCATGGCCTTCGCCATTGCCAGTGGGCTCACCCCCGAAGCCGGCTTGTGGACCGCCATCATTGGCGGTTTTTTAATTGCGGCGCTGGGCGGATCACCGGTACAAATTGGCGGGCCTGCCGGGGCCTTCATCGTCATTGTGTACGGCATCGTTAAGCAGTACGGCGTGGCCAACTTACTCATCTGCACCGCCTCGGCTGGGGTGTTGTTGTTTTTGATGGGGTGGCTGCGTTTGGGCGGCCTGGTGCGCTACGTGCCGGTGAGCGTGGTGATTGGCTTTACCAACGGCATTGCCGTGCTCATCGCGTTGTCGCAGTTGCGCGAGGTGCTGGGCTTGCCCATCAAAAACATGCCCGCCGATTTCTTCTCCATGCTCAGCGTGGTAGGCCGTAACCTGCACCAGGTCAACCCCTACGCTGTGGCCTTGGGCTTGGCCTGCGTGTTGGGGTTGTGGTTTTGGCCACGGTTGATGCGTTCGGAGTCAACGGTATCGCAGCGCGTGGCCGTGCTGCCCAAAGGGCGGCAAGCCATGGCCGTGACGGCGCGTGTGCCCGGCCCCGTGGTGGCGCTGGTGACGCTGACGTTGCTGGCTTGGGCCCTGGCCTTGCCGGTGGAGACCATTGGCCAGCGCTTTGGTGCCATTGCGCCAAGCCTACCCACGTTTGCGTTGCCTGATTTTTCGTGGGCCACCGTGCGCCTGCTGGTGGCCCCAACGCTGACGCTGGCGTTGCTCGGGGCGGTCGAGTCGCTGCTGTGCGCGCGGGTGGCCGACCAGCTTTCGGGCCTACCACGGCACAACCCCAACCAAGAGCTGATGGCGCAGGGCATTGCCAATTTTGTGGTGCCGTACTTTGGTGGCATGCCGGCCACGGGCACCATTGCGCGTACCGTCACCAACATTCGCTCGGGTGCCACCTCGCCCGTGGCGGGCATGGTGCACGCGCTTACGCTGGCCGCCGTGGTGCTGCTGGCCGCGCCGCTGGCGCAGCACATTCCGCTGGCGGTGCTGGGCGGGGTGCTGTTGTTTGTGGCCTGGAACATGGGCGAGTGGCGCGAGTTTGCTCGGTTACGCCACTTCTCTAACCCCTACCGCGTGTTGCTGCTGAGCACCTTTGGCGTTACGGTGGTGTTTGACCTCACGGTGGCGGTGCAACTGGGTTTGGTGCTGGCCTGTGTGTTTTTTATTTTGCGTCAACAAGACATTTGTCGCGTGGGCATTGGCCCGGTGCGGCCCGACGAGCCGATTGAGGCCACGCTCTACGGCAGCCTGTTTTTTGGCACCGTGGGCAAGTTAGACGCATTGCTGCACCTTGCCGACCAATGCACCCCGGGTCAAGAAGTGGTGCTGCACGCGCAGCGCCTGATTACGCTGGACACCACGGGCCTGGATGCTTTGCGCCAACTCGCCGACAGCCTGCAGCGACGCGGCGCCCACCTCAGCATGCTGGGCGTACAGCCTCAGCCGGCCTCGCTCATGGGTCGCTCGGGCTTTGCCCTGCGGCTGCACCGGCTTGAGGTGGAGAACACGTAAAATCACGGTTTTTGCCACGTTACAAGGTTGGTCATGTCGCTGTTTCGCCGTCCCCACTACCGGTCAGAAGCCACCGCCTTTTTGGACGACCTCAAGGCCTCGCACCCCAATTTAGAGGCGCAGCAACGCCAGGGGCGCGCCTTGTTGTGGGACCGCACCGTGAACCCCGAGTGGCGTGACCAATTCGCCCAAGCGCGTGTGGCGCAGCCAGCGTACGTGTACCAAACCAGCCCCCGCGACGCCAAGCCGTAGGCCGCGCCAAAATGAACCCCGAGCTGCCCAGCGACCCCTTGGCCGCCACCCCCGAGGTGGTTGACCACGTGGCCGTGGCTCGACTTTACGGCGAGCCGCTGTTTGACTTGCCGCAAGACCTGTACATTCCGCCCGACGCGCTTCGGGTGTTTTTGGAGGCCTTTGAAGGCCCACTGGATTTGCTGCTGTACCTGATACGCAAGCAAAACTTCAACATTCTCGACATCCCCATGGCCGCGCTCACGCGCCAGTACCTGAGCT
>JALRBF010000344.1 GCA_023262365.1 Burkholderiaceae bacterium | reverse complement strand
AAGGCTCTGTTGCAGCCTGTGGGCGAGCGGCTGAAACAATATGAGGAGCAGGTCGGCACGCTGGAAAAGCAGCGCGTCGATGCCTTTGGCCAGCTGACCAACAAATACGCCGAGGGCTACCCTGGGCGGCGCTACTACGGCGGCTGCGAGCACGTGGACGTGGTGGAGCAGCTGGCCATTGATCGCGCCAAGCAGCTGTTTGGCGCGGACGCCGCCAACGTGCAGCCGCACTGCGGCGCATCGGCCAACCAAGCGGTGTTTTTGGCCTTTCTCAAGCCCGGCGACACCATCATGGGCCTAAGCCTGGCCGAGGGCGGCCACCTCACCCATGGCATGCCGCTTAACCTAAGCGGCAAGTGGTTCAACGTGGCCAGCTACGGGCTGGACGCCAACGAGGTGATTGACTACGACGCCATGCACGCCACGGCGCTTAAGGCCAAGCCCAAACTCATCATTGCCGGGGCCTCGGCCTACAGCCGGCACATGGACTTTGCGCGCTTTGCGCAGGTGGCCAAAGAAGTGGGGGCCATGTTTTTGGTGGACATGGCGCACTACGCCGGCTTGGTGGCCGCTGGCCTGTACCCCAACCCCGTGCCCCATGCCGACGTGGTGACCAGCACCACCCACAAAAGCCTGCGCGGGCCGCGTGGCGGCATCATCCTCATGAAAGCCGAGCACGAAAAAGCCATCAACAGCGCGGTGTTTCCGGGCCTACAGGGCGGGCCGCTGATGCACGTCATTGCCGGCAAAGCGGTGGCCTTTGGCGAGGCCTTGCAACCGGCCTTTAAGGCCTACCAGCAGCAAGTCATTGACAACGCCCAAGCCATGGCCCACACGCTCACGCAGCGCGGCTTGCGCATTGTCAGCGGCGGCACCCAAAGCCACGTCATGTTGGTTGACCTGCGCCCCAAGGGCCTCACCGGCAAGCAAGCCGAGGCGGTGCTGGGCAGCGTGCACATTACCGCCAACAAAAACGCCATTCCCAACGACCCCGAAAAACCCATGGTTACCAGCGGCGTGCGCCTGGGTACACCGGCCATGACCACCCGAGGCTTTGGCGTACCCGAGGCCCAACGCACCGCCAACTTGCTGGCCGACGCGCTGGAGGCGCACGACCAACCCGAGCGGCTTGCCGCCATTCGCTCACAAGTGGCCCAACTGACGGCTGCCCACCCGGTGTATCGCGCACGCCATGAAGTGCCCATTTTGCGGACAGCCTGACACCCAGGTTGCCGAAACCCGCACCACCGACGACGACAGCTCGATTCGGCGGCGCCGCCGTTGCCCAGACTGCGAGCGCCGCTTTACCACCTACGAGCGCGCCGAGCTTGCCCTACCCATGGTCGTTAAGCGAGACGGGCGACGCACCGAATTCGATCGCAAAAAACTTCAAAGCTCTCTGCACATCGCCCTGCGCAAACGCCCCGTGGGGGTGCAGCAGATTGAGCGCGCCATTGACCACATTGAAACCCGCCTGCGCGGCAGCGGCGAGCGCGAGATTGCCGCGCAGCGCTTGGGCGAGTGGGTCATGGCCGAACTGCAACGCCTAGACAAAGTGGCCTACGTGCGCTTTGCCAGCGTGTACCGAAACTTTGAAGATGTTGACGATTTCCGCGACGCGGTTGACGCCTTGCACAAAAAAACCCGCTAAACCTTTGGTTTTTGCCTCGACCGGGCGCGGCTTTACCTTACTTGAAGCGCTTTTGGCGCTGGGCTTGATGGCCTTGGTGGCTGGTGTGGCGCTGCCGCGTTGGTTGGGCCAACAAGCCCGGCAGCACCTGCAGCTGGCCGGCGCGTCGCTGCAACGCGCGGCGTGGCTGGCGCAACTGCACGCCCACCCCACGGGCAGCCAGCGCAGCGACCGCTGCGCCACGC
>JALRBF010000241.1 GCA_023262365.1 Burkholderiaceae bacterium | reverse complement strand
GCCGTGGTGGCTGGGCTTAAGCCAGGCCAAACCACCACGCTGGCGCTCAAGCGCGCCGGGCAGGCCATGCAGCTTACCGTGGTGCCGGGCCGGCGGCCCACGCCAACGCGGCAGTAACGCGACGGTTAAGCCGCGTCGTCTGGCTTGTCGGGCGTACTGGTAGCCTCGTCGTCGGCGTCGGCGGGTTTGGCGCGGCCTTGCACCCAACGCGCCGCCCAAAGTCCCACCTCGTAAAGCAAACACATGGGCACGGCCAGCGAAAGTTGCGAGATCACGTCTGGCGGCGTGACGATGGCGGCAATGACAAACGCCACGACGATGAAATAGCCGCGAAACGCACGCAGTTTTTCTAGCGACACCATGTTAAAGCGCACCAGCAGCAACACCACCACTGGCACCTGAAACGCCAGCGCAAAAGCCAGGTACAGCGACAAAATGGCTTCGACGTAAGACGCCACATCAGGGGTGGCGGCCACCGAGGCCGGCGCAAACGCCTGAATAAAGGCAAACATTTTGTCAAGCACCAAGAACTGGACAAAGGCAATGCCCAGGTAAGCCAAGGCGCTACCCAGCACGATCAAGGGCAAGGCAAAGCGTTTTTCGTGCTGATACAAGCCCGGCGCTACAAAGGCCCACATTTGGTACATCAACCAGGGTAAGGCCAACAAAAAAGCCGCCATCATCAGCACCTTAAGCGGCACAAAAAAGGGCGAGAACACGCCCACGGCAATCAGCTTGGCGTCTACTGGCATGTGGGCGCGAATGGGGATGGCCACCCAGTCGATGAGCCGGCTGGGCCCGGGCCATATGGCCAACAAGGCCAACCCAGTCATCAACCCATACAGGCAATAAAGCAGGCGGTCGCGCAGCTCAACCAGGTGCTGGACAAAGGGCTGTTCGGTGCCGGCGAGTTCGTCGGCCGGGTTGGTGCTGCTCATAGCGGGTTAGACCTTGTGGGTTTGGCTTGGCCGAGGCCGGTGACGGGCCACCCTGGCCGCGCCTGACTGCACCTGCGCGCGGCGCCCGGTGCGCGCCTTGTACCACGTGGGCAAGGCGGTACGCTTGAGGCGCCAGTTTTTTTTGGGGTGTCGGTACTGCGGGTAAGACGGCGTGGCCTCGGCGTCGCCGGTGCGGTACGCCTGGGCGGCTTCGTCCCAGGATTTTTCAAAATCCTCGGCCGTGTCGTTCATGGTGTCGCCGGCTTCTTTGAGCGACTGCTCAACGCCGTCTTTCATCTTGCGCAGTTCCTCAAGCTCCATGCTTCGGTTGACCTCGTCCTTGACGTCGGCAACGTAGCGCTGCGCTTTGCCCAGCAGCGCGCCCACGGTCCGCGCCACGCGGGGCAGGCGCTCCGGGCCAATCACCACCAGCGCCACGGCGCCTATGAGCGCCAGCTTGGAGATGCCAAGGTCAATCACGTGGTGCCCGCGCGCGTTGGCTTAGGATTTGTTTTTGGCTTCAACGTCAATGGTGTTGCTGTCTGCTGCAGCGTTTTGCTGTGTCACTTGGGCCGTCGCGGCGTCTTCGCCGCCGGTGCCGGTGCCATCTTTCATGCCGTCTTTAAAGCCTTTGACGGCGCCACCCAAATCGGAGCCAAGGTTTTTGAGCTTCTTGGTGCCAAAAACCATGACCACAATCAGCAAGACAATAAGCCAATGCCATACCGAAAACGTTCCCATCTCACACTCCTGTTTGCCCCTAGCGGGCCAGCGTCAAACAATAACCGATTTTAGGTGCAGCCACTCCGCCGCTGGGCCAATCGCGGGTTTGTGCTACCCCTTGCTCCACGGGCGCGGCCCGCCCATCACATGCACGTGCAGGTGATGCACCTCTTGCCCGCCCTCGGCGCCGGTGTTGATGACCATGCGAAAACCCCCGTCGGGATAAGGGTTACAGCCCTGCGCTTGGGCCAGTTGCGGCGCCAGGGTCATGAGGTGGCCCATGAGCCCGGCGTGCTCGGCCCCCAAATGCGCCATGGAGGGGATGTGCGCCTTAGGAATCATCAAAAAGTGCACCGGGGCCCATGGGTGAATGTCGTGAAACGCTAACAGATGTTCGTCTTCGTGCACCTTTTTGCTAGGGATTTCACCCGCAACAATGCGGCAAAAAATGCATTCGGGGTCGTGGCTGGGGTGGTGCATGATGGGTGCTTACTCGGGGCGTGTCTCTCTGGCTTTGGCTTGGCGTGCCGCCTTTTCTTCTAGGCCACTGGTGCCGGCGCGGCGATGCAATTCAGCCAACACATCGGCTGGGCTGAGTTGATAGTGCGCCAACGCCACCAGGGCGTGAAACCACAGGTCGGCCATTTCGGCAACCAAGGCTTGTGCGCTGCCCTGGCCGGCACTGAGGTCTTTGGCGGCCATGACCACCTCAGTGGCTTCTTCGCCGATTTTTTTTAGCACCGCATCGGGTGCACGGTGCAGCAGGCGGGCCACGTAGCTGGTTTCGGGGTCGCCTTGGCGGCGCTGCTCGATGGTTTGGGCTAAGTCCATCAGCGTGTCGTGGGTGGTGTGCATGCGAGGCCTAACTGCCGTAGATGGTGGTGGGGTCTTTGAGCACCGCAGCGGCGTCTTGCCACTGCCCCGCCTCAAGCCGCCGGTAGAAACAACTGTGCCGCCCGGTGTGGCAGGCAATGCTCGGGTCGTGGCCGTGCTGCGTGACGCGCAGCAACAAGGTGTCGCCGTCGCAGTCCAGTGCCATGTCGTGCACCTGCTGGTGGTGACCAGACGTTTCGCCTTTGCGCCACAGGCGCTGCCTTGATCGGCTGTAAAACACGCTGCGCCCGGTGGCCACGGTCTCGCTTAGGGCCTCGCGGTTCATCCACGCCATCATCAGCACGTCGCCACTGGCGTGCTCTTGCACAATCACAGGCAGCAGGCCACGTTCGTTCCATGCAATGTGCTCAAGCCAGGCGGTATCCATGGCGCTATTGTGACCTATGCGTGCAGCGGCGCATCAAGTCGCACAGGCACGCCGCGAGCGGCCATGTGCCGTTTGGCCTCGTGCACGCTGTGTTGGCGGTAGTGAAAAATGCTGGCCGCCAGCACCGCGTCGGCTCCGCCGATTAAGATGCCATCGGCCATGTCGTCTAGGGTGCCCACGCCGCCCGAGGCGATCACGGGCACCGGCACCGCGTCGGCCACGGCGCGGGTGAGCTCAAGGTCAAAGCCTTGTTTGGTGCCGTCGCGGTCCATGCTGGTGAGCAGCAGTTCACCCGCACCCAGCTCGACCATGCGGCGCGCCCACTGCAACACGTCCAAGCCCGTATTGCGCCGCCCGCCGTGGCTGTAC
>JALRBF010000235.1 GCA_023262365.1 Burkholderiaceae bacterium | reverse complement strand
CAAGATAGTGGCGCCGTGGCGGTGCTGGCTGACCGCAGCACGTGGCCGGCCGTGGCTGCCGTGCTGGCCGATTGCCCGACGGTGCGTTTGGCGTTGGTGCTTGATGGCGTGCCCACCCCAACCAAGGCAAAGGCCATGGTTTGCGACTGGGGCGAGGCGCTGGCATCGCAGCGGCAGCCCGGGCAGTGGGTTCAAACCGCGGCCGACGACCCGGCAGTACTGATTTACACCAGCGGCACCACGGGCAACCCCAAGGGCGCGCTGATTCCGCATCGCGCGCTGCTGGGCAACCTTACGGGCTTTGTGTGCAGCCAAAACTGGTTTGGCTTTGACCCCGCGTGTGGCACGCTGCACGGCTCCGAGGGCTTACCCGCCGAGCCCGCCGTACCCACCGTGTTTTGGAGCCCGGCCGATTGGGCCTGGACGGGGGGCTTGATGGACGCGCTGCTGCCCACCCTGTACTTTGGGCGGCCCATCGTGGCGCATCGTGGGCGGTTTGGTGCCGAGGTGGCGTTTGACTTGCTGCGGCGGCACCGCGTCACCCACGCCTTTTTGTTTCCCACGGCGCTCAAGGCCATGATGAAGGCCCAGCCCCATCCCAAACGGCGCCTAACGCCTCACTTGCAGGCCATCATGAGTGCCGGAGAGGCTTTGGGCGACACGGTATTTGGCTGGTGCGAGCGCGCCTTGGGCGTGACGCCCAACGAAATGTTTGGGCAAACCGAAATCAACTACATCGTGGGCAACTGCGCCATGAATGGCAAGCGCCACGTGGTCGGGTGGCCGGCGCGGCCAGGCAGCATGGGCAAGGGGTACCCGGGGCATCGGGTGGCGGTGCTTGACGAGCACAACCAGCCATGCCCGCCGGGGCAACCCGGCGAGGTGGCCGTGCATCGGCTGGACGTGCATGGGCACCCCGACCCGGTGTTTTTTTTGGGCTACTGGCGCAACCCCGAGGCCACCGCGGCCAAGTACACGGGCCAATGGTGCCGCACCGGCGACATGGCCGTGGCCGACGAGGACGGATACCTTTGGTACCACGGCCGGGCGGACGACATGTTTAAGTCAGCCGGCTACCGCATCGGGCCCAGCGAAATTGAAAACTGCCTGGTTGCGCATCCGGCCGTGGCCAACGCGGCAGTGGTGCCCAAGCCCGATGCCGCGCGCGGCGCGGTGGTAAAGGCTTACGTGGTGTTGGCGCCCGAGGCACAGGCGCAGCGCCAGGCCGCCCCCGATACGCTGGCGTGGGAGCAGGCGTTGCGCCAGGCGTTGCAAGCCAGCGTCAAAGACCGACTCGCACCCTACGAGTACCCCAAAGAAATCGAATGGATTGACGCCTTGCCCATGACCACCACGGGCAAAGTGCAGCGCCGCGTGCTGCGCGAGCGCGAGGCCGCTTTGGCGCACAATACGCGGCAACAGCAATAAAGCAGGGGTAACACGTTGGACATGGGCATGGCCGCGTTGGCGGTGGCAGTAGGCTACGGCTTGGGTTCGTTGGCGTTTGCGGTGCTGGTAAGCCGGGCCATGCGCTTGGCCGACCCGCGCAGCTACGGCAGCAAAAACCCTGGCGCGACCAACATGTTGCGTTCGGGCAGCAAGCTCGCCGCCGCGCTTACCTTGCTGCTGGACGCGAGCAAAGGTGCCGTGGCGGTGTGGCTGGCGCAGGCAACGGGGTGGGTTCAACCCGGCAGCAGCGCGCTGTATGCCGTGGGCTTGGCCGCCTTTGTGGGGCATTTGTACCCGGTATTTTTTGGCTTTAAAGGGGGCAAGGGCGTGGCCACCGCGGCTGGCGTGTTGCTCGCGCTGCAGCCGGTGCTGGGCTTGGCCACGCTGGCTACCTTTGGCCTGATTTTGTTCTTTTTTCGCTACGTGTCGTTGGCGTCGATGGTGGCTGCGGGGTTTGCCCCGTTTTACTTGCTGTTGGGCAACGGGGTGTGGTGGCAGGCGCGGCCCATGGCGGTGGTGGCGTTGGCGTTGATGGCCGGCTTGCTGGTGTGGCGGCATCAAACCAACATCAGTCGCTTGTTTGCCGGCACCGAAGGAAAGCTGGGCAACCCCGACCGCCCAAGCCCAACCAAGTCGCGCTAGTCGCGAAAATTGTCAAAACTCAGCGGCAAATCGTCTACCGTTTGTTTAACCAGCGCGATGGCGCTTTGCAAATCGTCGCGTTTGGCACCCGTCACGCGTACGGTTTCGCCCTGCAGGGCGGCCTGCACCTTGAGCTTGCTGCCCTTTATGGCTTGTTGAATTTTTTTGCCCACCTCGGTGGGGATGCCGCTGCGTACCGTGACGTTTTGCTTGACCTTGTCGCCGCCGGCTTTGTCTACGCTGCCAGGGTCCAAAAAGCGCACATCCACGCCGCGCTTGGTGAGCTTGTTGCGTAACACGTCCATGATTTGTTGCAGCTGAAAATCAGCGTCACCGTGCAGCGTGATGAGCTTGTCGCTCAGCTCAATGGCCGCAGCAGTGCCTTTAAAGTCAAAGCGGGTGCCGATTTCACGGGTGGTTTGGTCCACCGCGTTGCGCACCTCCACGGTGTCGGGTTCGAGTTTGATGTCAAAAGATGGCATACGTGCTCCTGGCTGGGTTGCTCCTGCGACAATGGACCCATGTTAGGCCACAACCATGCCTCGCTGCAGCCGCACAACGCGTTTGGCATTGCCGCGCGGGCGCGAGTGTTGGTGCCGGTTGCCTCGGCCGAGCACGTGCAACACGCCTTGCAACGGCGGGATTGGGCCGCCAACGGCTGGTTTGTGTTGGGTGGGGGCAGCAATTTGGTACTCACCGGTGACGTGCCCGCCACCGTGCTTAAAGTAGAAATTGGTGGCATCGGCGTGGTGGACGAAACGCCTCGGCATCGTCGGGGATCTCTTTCACGGCCCGG
>JALRBF010000224.1 GCA_023262365.1 Burkholderiaceae bacterium | reverse complement strand
GCCGAATGCCCAGCGCTGCCCGAAGCCGCGCGCGCGCACTTATTGGGCGTGATGCGCGGCATTAGCCACGCCGACACCCAAGCCATCAAAGCCATTGAGGCGCGCACCAACCACGACGTGAAGGCCGTGGAGTACTGGCTGCGCGACCAACTGCACGCGGCCACGCTTGAGCCCGCCAGCCGCGCCGCCCTGCAAGGCGTGGCCGAATTTGTGCACTTTGCCTGCACCAGCGAAGACATCAACAACACCAGCCACGCGCTGCAACTGCAAGCCGCGCAGCAGCAAGTGGTGCTGCCGCTGCTCAAGCAAGTGCAACAGCGCTTGCGCGCGCTGGCCACGCAACACGCGGCCCAGCCCATGCTCTCGCGCACCCACGGCCAAACCGCCACCCCCACCACCGTGGGCAAAGAGTTTGCCAACTTTGTGGCGCGCCTTGACCACGCCCTTGCGGCCATTGCCCAGTGGCAACCACGCGCCAAAATGAACGGCGCGGTGGGCAACTACAACGCCCACGCCTGCGCCTACCCCGACGTGGATTGGCCGGCCTTGGCCCAACGCGTGATGACCCAAGCCGCGCCCACGGCCCAAACCCCGCCGGGGCAAGCCTTTGGCCTGGGCTTGGCGTTTGAGCCCTACAGCACACAAATTGAGCCCCACGACAGCATGGCGCAGTGGTTTGACGCGCTGGCGCGCAGCCACACCATTTTGATTGACTTGTCCCGCGACGTATGGGGCTACATCAGCCTGGGCTACTTTAAACAACGCCTCAAAGAAGGCGAAATCGGCTCGTCCACCATGCCGCACAAAGTCAACCCCATTGACTTTGAAAACGCCGAGGGCAACCTGGGCCTGGCCAACGCGCTGCTGGGCCACCTCAGCAGCAAGCTGCCAATCTCGCGCTGGCAGCGCGACTTGTCCGACAGCACCGTGCTGAGCAACATGGGCGTGGCGCTGGGCCACGGCGTGCTGGCCTACCAGTCGCTGCTGGTGGGGTTGAACAAACTCGAAATCAACCCCGAGGCACTGGCCGCCGACTTAGACCACGCCTGGGAGGTGCTGGCCGAGCCGATTCAAACCGTGATGCGCCGCTACGCCGTGCCCGAGGCCTACGAGCAACTCAAAGCCGTTACCCGGGGCAAGCAGGTCACCCGAGACGACTTGCACGCGCTCATCAAACAACTGCCGATTCCGGCGGCCGAGCAACAACGTCTGCTGGCCCTTACCCCGGCCAGCTACATTGGCCTAGCCGCCGACTTGGCACGCCGGGTGTAACCCCACTTAGGCCGGCGCGGCCTTGGCCGACTGGCCGACCTGGGCCTCCACCGCGCGCTCGGCGTAGCGCCCAAAGCGCCAGGCGCTGCCTTCTTGCGTAATGCGCCGCCACACCGCGCGCTTGGCCGCAGGCGTCATCGAAGGCCAATGCTGCACCTCGTCAAAGCCACGGCCGCAGCCTTTGCACACCTCGTCGCCCTGGCTGGTTGAACAAATCGCAATGCACGGCGTATCGGGCGTGGTGTCGTACCACGCCAGCCAAGCCTCGCGCGCGGCACGCGGCATGCTGGCCTCGTCGGCCTCGCTCTCGCGGTAAAACACCAGTAGCGCGTACACCTCGGCCAAGGCACGCAGCGGCGCGGCCAGGGTCACGCCATCGGGCGAGGGGCTGATGCGCCGCCAGTGGTTAATGGCGGCCTCGATGTCGGTAATGTGTATGCCCGCCATGGCCGCTATTGTGCCTGTTGCTGCGCCCACGCCTGCGCCATGGCCGCGCGGCGGGCCAGCACCACGTCGGCCTCGTGCGGCTCCCGCTGTGCCGCCTTAGGCAGCAAACGCTGCGCGGCATCCAGCCGTTCAAGCGCCTGCTGCCCTTGGCCACGCGCCCACTGCAGTTCGGCCTGCGCACGCAAAGCCGCCAGCGGCAAGTCAAGCGCGGCCTGGGCGCGCGCCATGGCCGCCCACACCAACGGGTCGGCGGGATGAGCCGACAACCACGGCCGCAACACCGCCACCAGCTCGCGGGCCATGCCCACTTGCAGCGCGGCCTCGGTGGCGTCCAGCCACAGCGCTCGGCGCGCCCCGGCCAAGGCCCGCTGCACCATGGCTTGCACCTGCGGCTGAGCAACCTGCGGCAGGCGCACCGGCGCCTGCGCCCACAACCGCAGCTGCAAGCCCAGCACCGCGTCGGCTTGCGCCGAGCCCGCCGGCAACACGGCGGCCAACTCGGCCAACAAGCCCCACGCCGCGGCCACCTGCTGCCCCTTGGCCGCGGCCAACGCCGCATGCCACGCCTGCACCTGCGCCGCCTCGTTAAGCGGCGCCGTTGCCCGCTCGCCCTGCTGCTGCCATGCCTGCCATTGCGCCGGGTTGTCGCTAATGGCCACCTCGGCCCGCGCCTGCATCCATGGGTGCCACGCGGCGCTGGGCAAAGCCGGCATGCTTACCCCGGCCCACCCGCCTGGCGCCTGCAAGCCCGCCACGCGCGCGCCCGCCTCGGCCACCCGCTCGGTGCCCAGCGGATGGCTGCGCAAATACGCAAACGAGCCATCGTCGTTTAACCGATTGGCCTGCTGCAACAACGCCAGCATTTGCCCCAACGCCTCGGGTTTGTACCCCGCCGCACCCAACACCTGCTGCCCCAGCCGGTCGGCCTCGCGCTCCATGTCCCGGCCAAAGTTCAGCCCACTTTGCGCGGCCAACGCCGGCGCCCCCGCCATGGCCGCCTGCGCCGCGTTGGTGTTGCTGCCCGCTGCGGCCACCCCAATCAACAACGCCGCCACCCACAGCGGCATGTTGCGCTGCTGCTGCGCCAGCATGCGTGCAATGTGGCGCTGCGTTACGTGGGTTAGCTCGTGCGCCAGCACCGAAGCCAACGCATCGGCGCTGGGGCTGCGTGCCACCAGCCCCACGTGCACCCCTACCACCGCCCCTGGCATGGCAAAGGCGTTAAGCGACGCCTCGCGAATCGGCAACACCCGCCAGTGGTAGCGCGGCGCCACCTCGGGCGCCACCAGGCCCAGCCCCTGCGCCGCGGCCCACAGCGGCGCCCACACCTGCGCCAAATAATCGGCAAGCCACGCATCGGGCAGCACCGCATCGCGCCGCCACAACTGCGCATACAGCCGCTGCCCCAACTGCGCCTCTTGCCCCAGCGTCAGCGCACCATCGTCGCCCAACGCCGGCAGCCCGGCCTGCGCCCACACCAGCCCGGGCAACAGCGCGCCCAGCACCAATACCCGGCGCCAGCGCGGCGTATCATGAGCCCTCGTTTGTTTTTTGTTTTGGGTGCGTTGCCACACCATGTCAAACACTCCCCTTACCCATTTTGACGACCAAGGCCAAGCCCACATGGTAGACGTGGGCAGCAAAGCCCACACCGCCCGCGTGGCCGTGGCCGAAGGCCGCATTGTGATGCATGCCAACACGCTGGCCCTGATTGCCCAAGGCCACGCCAAAAAAGGCGACGTACTGGGCGTGGCGCGCATTGCCGGCATTCAAGGCGCCAAACGCACCAGCGACCTAATTCCGCTGTGCCACCCGCTGGCGCTTACGCGAGTAACGGTGGACTTTGCGCTAGAAGCCGAACCACCGGCCGTACGCTGCCAAGCACGGGCCGAGACCACCGGCCCCACCGGCGTGGAAATGGAAGCCCTAACCGCTGTGCAAGTGGCGCTGCTAACTGTGTACGACATGTGCAAAGCCGCCGACCGCGGCATGACCATTACCCACGTGCGCTTACTGGAGAAGCAAGGCGGCAAAAGCGGGCATTGGCGCGCGAGCGACAACAACCCCTAACCCCCACGCCTAGCATGGCGCCCACCTCATTGCTAACCACCTCTTAGGCTTAACTCACATGACGCAATACAAAATCTGGATGCAGGGCGCCACCGACCGCAACGCCCACATGCCTTACATACGCGAGCTCGAGGCGCACGTTCGGCGCATACTCGACCCGCAGTTTGACTTTAGCTTTAACACCACCACGCCGCCGGCCACCACCACGCACGCGGTAACCGAATTTCGCATGGCGCGCAACTTCATGAAAAACGCCGTGCACGCCCAAGCCCAAGGCTACGCGGCCATGGCCATCTCGCATTTTCAAGACGCGGGCTTGGCCGAAGCCAAGTCGCTGGTGGACATTCCGGTGTTGGGCCTGGGCGAAACCACCATGATGCACGCGTGCACTTTGGGGCGTAAGTTTGGGCTAATTACCATCAACCCCATTTTTATTCCGTGGCACGAAGACCAAGTGATTCGCTACGGCCTAACCACGCGCTGCGTGGGGGTGCGCGCCGTGCCGTGCAAGGTGGCCGACTTCATGGACGCCTTTTCAACCGACGAGGGCTACGCGGCGCTGGCGGCCAAGTTTCAAAAAGAAGTTGACGTGCTGCTGGCCGCTGGGGCCGACGTGTTGGTGCCCGCCGGCGGCCTGCCCATGATGATGTTTGGCGGGCGCCAAACACACCGCAAGGTACAAATACAAACCGACGGCGCGCCCATCGTCAACGGCATCACCGTGTTGCTTAAAGCCGCCGAGGCCGCGGTGCGCATGACAGCGCTGGACGACTTGGCCGTAAGCCGGCGCAGCAACTACGTGCAGCCGCCCGAGGTGGCGCTAAAAGAATTCATGGAGCAAGGCTAGCCGCCGCGGCGGCTTACGGCCCCGCCGTGGCGGGCGTCACGCCGGTGCTGTCGCGGTTGCACCCAGCCGGGCTGCTGGGCTGCAGGCGCGTTTGCCAACGCTGCATCAGGCCGGTGTCGTCAGAGACCAAGCGCAAGTCCACCACGCAGCCTCGGGTTTGCGCGTTGCCGGTAAGCTCAAAGCCACTGGCTTGTGGCAGCAGCGTGGCCCGGCCATGGAGCAACGCAAGGGCGTCGCCCTGCGGGGTCAGCCCCAGTGCCGCCCACGTGCCACAGGCATTTGGTGCGTTTTCTTGCAAACACGTGGCCAGCGCGGTTTGCGCCGCGCTCATGGCTTGTAGGTTGGCGCTCCAGCGCGCCCGCTGCAAGTAGTTTTGGTAGCGCGGCAGCGCCACCGCAGCCAGCGTGGCCACCATGGCCAACACCAGCAACAACTCAATAAGGGTAAAACCCCTGGCTTGGGGTGGTGACATGCATGACTCTCCTCCCTATTCGCTTAAGCGAATGTTTTTTTATGCGGCAGCGCGCCGCCGAATGGCAGCGCCCACCACCCACACCAGCGCCGCCCCCGTGGCCCCAGCGGCGTAGCGCCACGTGGCGTCAACCACGGGCAGGCTGCCCAAGCCCTGCTGGGTGGGCACAAACGGCAGCACCGCCGGGTCGGTAATGGCCATGGCCCCGGCAATCCAGCCCAGCAGCATGCCACCGGCGGTGATAATGAATGGGTACTTGTCCATGAGCTTAAGCACCAACTGGCTGCCCCACACAATAATGGGAATGCTTACCACCAGGCCAAAAATCACCAACGGAATTTTGTGATCGCCGCCGGCGCTCTCAGCAGCCCCGGCAATGGCAATCACGTTGTCTAGGCTCATGACCAAATCGGCCACGATGATGGTGCGCACCGCGCCCCACAGGCGGTCGCTGGCGTTGATTTCGCCGTGGCCGTCGTCGTGCGGCA
>JALRBF010000189.1 GCA_023262365.1 Burkholderiaceae bacterium | reverse complement strand
GACACCGGCAACATGGAAACCCTGGAGCGCTACGCCAGCGAATCGATTAAAGACGCCTGGCTTGAGCCCCTGCTACGCGGAGAAATTCGCTCGGCCTTTTTGATGACCGAACCCGACGTGGCCTCCTCAGACGCCACCAACATTCAGTGCCGAATCACACGTGACGGCGACCACTACGTGCTCAATGGACGCAAGTGGTGGAGCTCGGGCGCGGGCGACCCGCGCTGCAAGGTGTTGATTGTGATGGGCAAAACCGACCCTGAGGCCGCGCGTCACCAGCAGCAGTCGATGATTGTGGTGCCCGCCGACACCCCAGGCGTTGAGGTGCTGCGCCCGCTTACCGTGTTTGGTTACGACGACGCCCCCCACGGCCACATGGAGGTGCGCATGACCAACGTGCGCGTGCCGGCTGACAACATGCTGCTGGGTGAGGGCCGAGGGTTTGAAATCGCGCAAGGCCGTTTGGGCCCAGGGCGCATTCACCACTGCATGCGCAGCATAGGCGCGGCCGAGCGGGCACTCGAGCTGATGTGCGCACGCCTGAACGCGCGCGTGGCCTTTGGCAAGCCCATCAGCGAGCACAGCGTGTGGCACGAGCGCATCGCGCAGGCACGCTGCATGATTGAGCAAGCCCGTCTGCTCACGCTCAAAGCCGCGTACATGATGGACACCGTGGGCAACAAACAAGCCCGCGCCGAAATTGCCATGATCAAGGTGGTCGCACCCAACATGGCCTGCGACATTTTGGACTGGGCCATTCAGGCGCACGGTGGTGGTGGGGTCAGTGGCGACTTTCCGCTGGCCTACTCGTACGCCAATCAGCGCACGCTGCGGCTAGCCGACGGGCCCGATGAAGTGCACCGCGCAGCCATTGCCAAACTCGAGTTGGCCAAACACAGCGTATACGCCAACGAGGTCGAAATGCCGATTACGCGCGGGGCTTAACCCGCTGCGCCACAATACCGTACTTTGCGCTATGGAGACCACCAATGATTGATGTTTACTCATGGGCCACGCCCAACGGGCATAAAGTCCACATCATGCTTGAAGAGTGCGGCCAGCGCGAAGGGCGTGATTGGCGCGCCATACCCGTCAACATTGGCTCGGGCGAGCAGTTTGCTGCCGACTTTCTGCGCATCAGCCCCAATAACAAAATCCCTGCCATGGTTGACCCCCACGGGCCTGACGGCAAGCCCATTGAGCTGTTTGAATCAGGCGCCATGCTGGTTTACTTGGCGAGCAAGTTCGGGCGCTTCATGCCGCGCGGCGACCGGGCCAAGTTTGAGGTGTTGCAGTGGTTGATGTTTCAAATGGGCGGGGTGGGCCCCATGCTTGGCCAAGCCCACCACTTTCGCATTTACGCCCCCGAAAAAATCGACTACGCCTACAACCGTTACAGCAACGAGGCCAAGCGCCTATACGGCGTGATGGACAAGCAAATTGCCCGCACCGGGCACTACATCGCGGGCAAGCAGTACACCATCGCCGACATGGCGATTTTTCCGTGGCTGCGCAGCTGGCAAAACCAGGGCATCGACTGGGCTGACTACCCGGCCCTGAAAGACTGGTTTGACCGCATTGCCGAACGCCCAGCCGTGCAGCGCGGTGTGCAAGTGCTGACCCATTTGCGCAAACCCCTAATGGACGACAAGGCCAAAGAGGCGCTGTTTGGCGCCACACAGTACGAAAAACGTTAACACGCCGCGTGGTGGCTAGGGTTAACCCGAAAAAGACAAAACTGCGCTAGCATTCGCCCTTCATTTTTTGATTGGAGCGATTCATGAAGCGCGTTTCCCTCAAACTCGGCTTAGGCCTCGCCGCGTTGGCGCTGACCAGCGGCGTGGCCCTGGCACAAAACATCAAATTCTTCACCATCGGCACGGGCGGCACCGCGTACACCTACTACCCGGTAGGCGGCATGATCGCCAATGCCATCTCCAAGCCGCCTGGCTCGCGCGAGTGCGGCAAGGGTGGCAGCTGCGGGGTGGACAACCTGATCGCGTCGGCCGTGTCGTCGCGCGGTTCAGTGGACAACATCAACGCCATCATGTCGGGCTTGCGTAACTCGGGCTTTGCCCAGTCTGACGTGGCCTACTGGGCGTACACCGGCACCGGCACCATGGAGGGCAAGCCGCCAGCCAAGGGGCTGCGCACCATTGCCGCACTGTTTGACGAGCACATTCACCTGGTGACCAAAGCCGACAGTGGCATCAACAGCATCAAAGACCTCAAAGGCAAACGCGTGTCGCTGGACGAGCCAGGCTCGGGCACCTACGTAGACGCCAAGCTGATTTTGGAAGCCAACGGCTTGGCCGTGGGGGACGTAACGGCCGAAGCGCTCAAAGGTAACGCCGCCGTGGATGCACTGAAAAACGGCAAAATTGACGCGTTCTTTGTGGTCGCGGGTTACCCCACCGGCGCCATCGTTGATCTCGCCTCGTCCGAAAAAATCAAACTCGTGCCCATTGACGGCGCGGGTGCCAAAGCACTAACCAGCAAGTACGGCTTCTTCTCCTCCAGCGCCATCCCTGCCGGCACCTACGAAGGTGTGCCCGAGACCACCACGGTGGCCGTCGGTGCGCAGTGGTTCACCTCGGACAAAGAAGACGCCGACTTGATTTATGCCATCACCAAAGCGTTGTGGAACCAAGAAAGCCGCAAGCTCATGGACACCGGTCACGCCAAGGGCAAATCCATCACGCCAGACACCGCACTGGCTGGCGTGGGCGTGCCGTTGCACGCTGGTGCTGAGCGCTTCTACAAAGAGGCTGGCCTTATCAAATAAGGCATCGGCCTAATCTCAACACGCAACAACCCAGGCCCACAAGGCCTGGGTTTGTTTTTGGACCCCACGCATGAACGACAACACCAACGATCCCCTGCAAACCAGCGAAATCGAATCGCGATTTGACCGCGAAACCGCGTTTCGCGACCTGCCGCGTTGGATACACCACGGCGTGGTGGCCGCGTTGTTTGTGATGGCCGTTTACCACTTTTGGGCGGCTGGCTTTGGCAACATGCGCGAGCTGTGGCATCGCGGCATTCACATTGCTTTTGTGCTGGGGTTAGCGTTTGTGTTGTTCCCACGGCGTCGTGGCTCAAGCGACAAAAGCGCCTGGCTCGATCCGGTGTTTGCCTTGCTTACAGTGGCCGCGGCGCTCTACCTGCCGCTGCTCTCACCCGAAGCGCTTGCGGAACGGGTTGGAAATCCATCCACGCAAGACGTATTGGCCGGCTCGGTACTGATAGTGTTAACGCTAGAGGCCACGCGCCGCGCCGTGGGCTGGACGTTGCCTTTGATCGCGCTGATATTCATGACCTTTGCGCTATTTGGGCCGTGGGCACCCGGCGCACTCAAGCACGGTGGCACCAGTTGGCTGGGGCTGGTGAACCATTTGTACCTCACCAACCAAGGTATTTATGGTGTGGCCATTGGCGTCATGGCGCAGTACGTATTTTTATTTGTGGTGTTTGGGGTGTTGGCCACGCGCATTGGCCTTGGGCAATTGTTTATTGACTTTGCCACGGTGGTCGCGGGGCGCTACAGCGGTGGCCCGGCTAAGGTGGCGATTTTTTCGTCGGCCATGATGGGCACCATATCGGGCTCGTCCATTGCCAATACCGTCACCACCGGCACCTTGACCATTCCTGCCATGAAAAAGGTGGGCTACCCCCCGCACTTTGCCGGGGCGGTCGAGGCCACATCGTCCACGGGCGGGCAAATCACGCCGCCAATTTTGGGCGCGGCGGCGTTCATCATGGTGGAGTATTTGGAGCTGCCGCTGCGCGACATTTTGGCCGCGGCGTTGTTTCCGGCCTTGCTGCACTACTTTGGCATTTTTATTATGGTGCACCTTGAGGCGCGCAAACTCGGCTTGCGTGGCCTAGAAGCGCACGAGCTGCCACCACTTTGGGCGGTGCTGCGCAAGCACTGGCTCTCGGTGGTGCCGTTGGTGCTGTTGGTTTACTTTATTTTGGCAGGCCGCACACCCGACTTTGCCGCGGTCTACGGCATCATCAGCTGCATTGTGGTGGGGTTTTTGCAGCCGCATCACCGGCTTACGCTGGGCTCGCTTTACCAAACCGTGGCCAAGGGCGCAAGCCAAACGTTGGCCGTGGGCGCAGCCGCGGCTTGCGTGGGCATTATTGTGGGTGTGGTCACGCTGACGGGCGTGGGCTTTCGCTTGGGTTTTGTGGTGGTGCAAACCGCCACCGACATCAGTCAGGCCATCAGCGGGCTGTGGCCGCTGTCGCTGTTTGACCCGAGTGACTGGGTTTTGTTTTTTACGCTGGTCTTTATTGCGCTGGCTTGCATCGTCATGGGGGCGGGCATTCCCACCACGGCAACCTACATCATCTTGGTGGCAGTGGCCACACCGGCGCTCACCCAGTTGGGCGTCGAGCCGCTGGTGACGCACTTTTTTGTTTTTTACTACGGTGTGTTGGCCGACATCACACCCCCTGTGGCACTGGCGGCCTACGCGGCAGCAGGCATTGCCGGGGCCAATCCGTTTCAAACCGGTAACACCGCGTTTCGCCTGGGCATTGCCAAGGCCTTGGTGCCTTTCGTTTTTGTGTACTCGCCTTCGCTGTTGTTGGTGGCGCAAGGTTTTTCGTGGGCGAGTTTTGCCATCACGCTCAGCGGGGCCATGATGGGCATTGCACTTATTGGCATCGCGTTTACCGGGTATTGGCGGGCGCCCCTGGCGCTGTGGGAACGCTATTGGTTGATGGCCGTGGCGTTACTGTTTGTGGCCCCGGGCTTGCCATCGATGCTGATCGGCATGGCGCTTGCCGCGCCCATCGTGTGGCGCCAGTTACGCGGCCCGTCGGCCGTGGCCTAGCGGCCTGCGCGCGCGTACGATACTGGCCTGCCCGGAGGGAGTCGAACCCCCGACCCACAGCTTAGAAGGCTGTTGCTCTATCCAACTGAGCTACGGGCAGTTCGGTTCATCTTAGCAAAGGCCGGTGCGCGCTGGGGTTGACTGCCCCTTTGCTATAGTGCGGTTCACGATTTGCTAGAGGATACGCGCCATGACACGCACCGTGCAATGCATCAAATTGGGGGTTGAGGCCGAGGGCTTGGAGCGCCCGCCGTACCCTGGCGAATTGGGGAGACGCATTTTTGAACAAGTCAGCAAACAGGCGTGGGGCGATTGGCTCAAGCACCAAACGATGTTGGTGAACGAAAATCGGCTCAATCTGGCCGATGCCCGAGCGCGTCAGTATTTGGCGCGTCAAATGGAAAACCATTTCTTTGGTGGCGGCGCCGACGTGGCCCAAGGCTACGTGCCACCAGCACAGGACTGATTCTTGCGCGCACCCGGCCACGCCCTGGTGGTTGGGGCGGGTCTTGCTGGTGCCGGTGTCGCCTGGCGCTTGGTTCAAGACGGCTGGCGCGTGACGCTGATTGAAGCCCAATCCCGCCCGGCCGCCGGCGCCTCGGCCTTACCTTTTGGCGTGCTCGCACCAAGCCCGCCCCGTCACGCCAGCCCAAGCTCGCCGGCCATGCAATGGTTGCATCTGGCGCAGCCCGTGGCCGAACAACGACTGCAACAGCTGCTGCCGCACGGGCAGGGCTGGCAGCGTATGCCACTGCGTGACCGGCGTATCCCGGCCGCGGCCAGCGCTTGCGTGGTGTCGCCACAGCGGTGGGTTCAAGCGTATGTGCGGCAAGCCACTGCCACCGGGCGGCTCACGCTGCATATGGGCGAGGCGGTGCAATCGGCCAGCCAAGCGGCCGAACAGGCCACGTGGTGTTTGGTGGGTGAGCATGGCGGCCACTGGCATGGCGACGTGGTGATTTGGGCCAACGCAATGGCCGCGGCGCAGCATGTGCCCACGCTGGCCGGGGCGCTGCTACCGGTGGTGGGGCAATTGTCGGTTGGGCCGTGCCACCCCAACACCGTGCCCGA
>JALRBF010000135.1 GCA_023262365.1 Burkholderiaceae bacterium | reverse complement strand
TTGCTGGTGATGCCCGCGCTGGGTGCCTGGGCCGATGGCCGGGGCAGCAAAAAACGCGTGTTGCTGTGGAGCACCCTGGGCTGCGTGCTGGCCACGGCGGCACTCGCCACCGTGGGCGCACAAGACGTGGCGCTGGCCATGGCGCTGATTGTGGTGTCTAACCTGCTGTACAGCGTAGGCGAGAGCACCATTGCCGCGTTCTTGCCCGAGCTTGCCAAACCCGAGTCCATGGGTAGGGTAAGCGGCTGGGGCTGGGCCTGGGGCTACGTGGGTGGCATGGTTACCCTGGGGCTTTGTCTGGCGTATGTTTTGTCCGCCCAAGCCCGGGGCGAGCCGGCCACGGCGTTTGTGCCGGTGACGATGCTCATTACTGCAGCGGTGTTTGGCCTGGCCGCTTGCGTTACGCTGCTTGGCCTGCCCGAGCGCGCCAACCCACCAGCAGCAACCACGGCACACGCCACCCGGCAGTGGTGGGCGCAACTGCGTGCCACCTGGGCGCACGCCCAAACCCTACCCGATCTGGCGCAAAGCCTACGCTGCGTGGTGGCTTACCAAGCGGGTGTGGCCGTGGCCATTGCGCTGGCGGCGATTTACGCCGAACAAACCATGGGCTTTGCCCCACAAGAGACCATGGTGCTCATCTTTGTGCTCAACATCGCGGCCATGGCCGGGGCCCTGCTGCTGGGGCATTTGCACGACCGCATCGGCGTCAAAGCTACCCTGGGCCTGACCCTGGTGGGTTGGGTACTAACCTGCGCCATCGCCGCCTTGGCGCAATCCAAGGGCGTGTTTTGGTGGGCCGCCGGTATTGCCGGCGTGTGCATGGGTGCCAGCCAAAGCGCTGGGCGCGCCATGGTGGGCCAGCTAAGCCCACCGGCGCAGCGGGGTGAATTTTTTGCGCTCTGGGGCGTGGCGGTGCGCGTGGCCAGCATTTTGGGGCCGCTGCTGTACGGCGTGGTAACTTGGCTGGCCAGCGGCAACCAGCGCCTGGCCATTGCCGCAACCAGCGTGCTGTTTGTGCTGGGCTGGTGGTTGCTGCGCGGGGTAAACGTGGCGCGCGGCATGCGTGCCGTGGCGTCGTCCTCGGCGCCGTAGCGGCCTAAGCGCGTGTTGGCCCCGTCCGGCCCAAACCACGCGCCAGCCACCCACGGCGCAACCGCGTAAACTGCGGCTTTTGCCCGCCCGTGCCCATGCCTGCTGCCCAACCCACCCCGCAAATTCGCCTGTATCAAGACTGGCTGCGCACCGAGCGCGGCCTAAGCTTTGCCAGCTACGACGCGCTGTGGCAATGGTCGGTCACCGATTTGGACGCCTTTTGGCAAAGCATTTGGGATTACTTCAAGCTGCACTCACCCACCCCACACCGCGCGGTGCTGGCTCACAACCGCATGCCCGGTGCGGTGTGGTTTGAGGGGGCGCAAGCCAACTACGCCGCGCAGGTGCTGCGACACGTTACCGCCGCGCACGCCGCGGGTATGCCGGCGCTGGTTGCCGACAACGAACACGGCCATACGCGCGAGTGGACCTGGCCCGAGCTGCAACAGCGCGTGGCCTCGTGTGCGCTGGTGCTGCGCGAACTTGGCGTGGCCCGTGGTGACCGCGTGGCCGCCTACATGCCCAACGTACCCGAGACGGTGGTAGTCTTTTTGGCCTGCGCCAGCATTGGCGCGGTGTGGAGCGTGTGTGCGCCCGACATGGGCGCGCAAGCCGTACTCGACCGCTTTAAACAAATCGAGCCCAAGGTGTTAATTGGCTGCGACGGCGTGCACTACGCCGGCAAAACCATGGACCGACTGGCCACGCTGCAAGACATGGCCGCCGCCCTACCCACCCTAACCCACGTGGTGGCCTGGCGCCAATTGGCCCAGCAACCGCTGCCCGCGGGCTGGCTTAGCCTGCACGACCTGATGCAGCGCCAAGACCCGGCGGTGGCGGCGTTTGCACCCGAATGGCTGCCCTTTGACCACCCACTGTGGATTGTGTACAGCAGCGGCACCACCGGCCTGCCCAAGCCCATCGTGCACGGCCACGGTGGCACCGTACTGGTGGCGCTGGCGCTCAAAATTTTGCACAACGACGTGGGCTGCAGCTACCAAACAAACAACTGGGGCGAGCGCTACCACTGGTACAGCTCGACAGGCTGGGTGATGTGGAACGCACAAGTCGCCGGCCTCCTCAACGGTAC
>JALRBF010000132.1 GCA_023262365.1 Burkholderiaceae bacterium | reverse complement strand
GACACCGGCTTGATCGAGGCTGGAGGCGTAGGCAATTAAGCCATAACGCGAGGCACGACCGTAGGTGGGCTTGATTCCCGTGATGCCGCAAAACGCCGCGGGCTGCCGAATCGAGCCCCCCGTGTCGGTGCCGGTGGCCGCAGGCGTGAGCTGGGCGGCCACGGCCACGGCGCTGCCGCCCGATGACCCACCCGGCACATGGGTGGGCCGCCAGGGATTGCGTGCCTGCCCGTAGGCCGAGTGCTCGTTGCCCGAACCCATGGCAAATTCGTCGCAATTGAGCTTGCCCAAGTTCACCATGCCGGCCTGGGCCAGACGTTGCACCACGGTGGCGTCAAACGGGCTTTGGTAGCCCTGGAGCATGCGCGAGCCGGCGGTGCTGGGCCAGTCGCGGGTGACCAGCACGTCTTTGTGCGCCACTGGTACGCCCAACAGCGGCCCGCGCTCGCCAGCGGCGCGCCGCGCGTCGGCTGCAGCGGCTTGGGCCAGCGTGGCCTCGGGGTTGATGGACAAAAAAGCCCCCAAGGCATCTGCCTGGGCCCGCCCAAGCAGATGCTGGACCAACTCAACCGCCGAGATGGCGCCAGCGTTGAGCTGGGCGGCACAGTCGGCCACACCCCAGGCGTGGGGCTGGGCGGCTGCGGCGCTCATTCGACCACCCGCGGCACCAGGTACAGGCCGTCTTGCACGGCTGGGGCGCTGCGTTGGTTGGCTTGGCGGTCAACCTGCTCGGTTGCGCTGTCTTGGGCCAGGCGCAAGGCCACCTCGCGCACCACGCTGGTGGGGTGGGCCAGGGGCACCACGCCTTGGGTGTCCACCGCCTGCATGCGCTGCACCAGATCAAAAAATGCATTGAGTTCACCCACCAAACGTTCGGTTTGCTCGGGTGAGGGGCGAAGGCGGGCCAATTGGGCCAGCCGGGCGATGTCTTGGGCGGTTAACGTCATGAGGGCAATGATATTATCCGCTGGTTCACGTCTTACCTTACCCATTGCGGCGCAACTGATTTATGTTTGAAAACCTACGGCGGCATTTTTCTACCGACTTGGCGATTGACCTGGGCACGGCCAACACACTGATTTACGTGCGCGACAAGGGGGTGGTGCTGGACGAGCCCTCGGTGGTGGCCATTAAGCACGAAACCGGCCCACAGGGGCGCAAAACGCTGCAAGCCGTGGGGCACGCGGCCAAGTCCATGCTGGGCAAGGTGCCAGGCAACATTGAGGCCATTCGGCCCATGAAAGACGGCGTGATTGCCGACTTCACCGTAACCGAGCAAATGCTCAAGCAGTTCATCAAAATGGTGCACCCGCGCTCCATGCTTAGGCCGAGTCCGCGCATTATTATTTGCGTGCCGTGCGGCTCCACGCAGGTCGAGCGGCGCGCCATTCGCGAATCGGCCCTGGGGGCTGGCGCCTCTGAGGTGTACCTGATTGAAGAGCCGATGGCCGCGGCCATTGGCGCGGGCATGCCGGTCTCAGAAGCCTCAGGCTCGATGGTGATTGACATTGGCGGGGGCACCACCGAGGTCGGCGTGATTTCGCTCGGCGGCATGGTGTACAAAGGCAGCGTGCGCGTGGGGGGTGACCGCTTTGATGAGGCCATCATCAACTACATTCGGCGCAACTACGGCATGCTCATTGGCGAGCCCACGGCCGAATACATCAAAAAAACCATAGGCTCGGCGTTTCCGGGGGGCGAAATCAAAGAGCTTGATGTGCGCGGGCGCAACCTGGCTGAAGGGGTGCCGCGTTCGTTTTTGGTGTCGTCCAACGAAATCTTGGAAGCGCTCACCGAGCCGCTGAATCAAATCGTCTCGGCGGTAAAAAACGCACTGGAGCAAACCCCGCCCGAGTTAGGCGCAGACATTTCTGAGCGCGGCATGATGCTCACTGGCGGGGGCGCTTTGCTCAACGACCTAGACCGCCTGCTGGCTGAAGAAACCGGGCTGCCGGTGTTGGTGGCCGAAGACCCGCTGACTTGCGTGGTACGCGGCTGCGGCATTGCACTTGAACGCATCAGCACCTTGGGTACGGTGTTTACCGACGAATAACCCCCCGCTGCCGCATGTCCATTGCCACGCTGGAGCGCACGCCCCCGGCATTTTTTAAACAGGGGACATCGGCCTTTACCAAACTGGTGCTGCTGATGGTGCTCAGCGTGCTGCTGATGGTGGCCGACCGGCAATGGACGTGGGGGCCGCAGTTGCGCAACGTGGCCGCTACCGTGCTGCAGCCGCTGCAAGTGGCCTTGGCCCAACCCGTGCAAGGCGCGCGCTGGCTAGCGGGCTACCTACAAGGCCTGCATCAAGCGCAACAAAGTATTGCCCAACTTGAGCAAGGGCTGCTGCAAACCAGTGGCCGCACGCTAAGCCTAGAGTCGCTGCAAGAAGAAAACCAAGCGCTACGCGAACTGCTGGGTTTACAGCAAAGCCTGAGCCAACCCAGCATCGGCGCACAGGTGGTGTACCAAGTGCCCGACCCGCTGCGGCAACAATGGGTGATCAACCGCGGCGCCAGGCATGGCGTGACACCCGGAGCGGCGGTGGTGGATGCCCACGGTGTGGCTGGGCAAATTACCCGCGTCCAGCCGTGGTCGGCCACGGCCACGCTGGTGATTGACGAGCAACAAATTACCCCCGTACGCAACGCGCGCACCGGACAGTACGGCGTGTTGTACGGGCTGGGCACAGCCGATTTGCTGGCGCTGCGCTACACGCCCAATGGCAGCGACGTGCAGCCTGGCGACATACTCGTGACCAGCGGCACCGACGGGGTGTACCCCATTGGGCTGCGCATTGCCGAGGTGGTTTACGTTAGGCCGCAAGCCGATGCCAGCTTTGCCGACATTGGCGCCAAGCCCTTGGCAGCGGTGGATGCGACACAATTTTTGTTGGTGATGCCACGCCAAGACGGCGCCCAAGTCGAGGTCAAACCATGATGCACGCCGGGCAAGCGTTGCTGCTGCCGGCCTCGCCCCGCTTTATTTGGGGCACGCTGCTGAGTGCACTGGTGGCCACCATGGCATTGGACCAGTGGAGCGGCGGCCAACAGTGGTGGCTGCCCGATGTGCTGGCCGTGACGCTGGTGTTTTGGGCTATTCACCAACCGCGGCGCGTGGGGGTGGGGGCGGCGTTTGTGTTTGGGTTTTTGTTGGATGTGCACCAATCGTCGCTGCTGGGCCAGCACGCCGCCGCGTACGCCATCATGGCCTACGTGGGCACGTCCATGCATCGCCGCATTACTTGGTTTAGCCTAAGCAGTCAGGCCATGCAGTTGAGCATTTTGTTTTTTGCGGGGCATTGTGTGCAGTGGGTGGTGCGGCTGCTTGCCGGCGATGGGCTGATGCCGCCGGCGGTGCTGCTGGCGCCACTGCTCGAAGGCCTGCTGTGGCCGGTGGCGGTGTTGCTACTGTTGGCGCCGCAGCGCCGTCCGCATGACGTGGACGAAAACCGGCCGCTCTAGCCATGGCGCTGTACTCGTCTGAACTGGCCACCCTGCGCGACGTCGAGGCCGAGTTGGAGCGCTTTCGCCAACGGCTGCTGGTGGCCGGGGCTGCGACCCTGCTGCTGCTGTTGCTGTTGGGTTTGCGCTTGACCTATTTGCAAGTATGGCAGTACCAAGACATGCTGGCCCGCGCCGAGGCCAATCGCACCGCCGTGATTCCGGTGGTGCCCAAGCGAGGCGAAATACGCGACCGTAACGGCGTGGTGCTGGCCACCAACTTCGCGTCGTACGCGTTGCAGGTCACGCCCTCTAAGGTGGCCGACATGCAGGCCACGCTGGCCGAGGTGGGCAAGCTGGTTGAACTCTCGCCGCGCACGCTGCGCCGCTTTGCCCAGCTGCGCAAAGAAAGCCGCAGCTTTGACGCCATTACGCTGCGCAACCAGCTCAGCGACGACGAAGTGGCGCGCTTTGCAGCGCAGCAATACCGCTTTGATGGCGTGGAGCTGGCCGCTGGCTTGTTTCGCATGTACCCGTTGGGGGCGTCGGCCAGTCATTTGGTGGGTTACATCGGGCGCATCAGCCCGCGTGACAAAACCGCAATGCAGAAGTGGAGCGAGACCGAGCAAGCCAACTACCGCGGCACCGATTACATGGGCAAGCGCGGCATTGAGGAATACTACGAAAGCCAACTGCACGGCCAATCGGGCCACGCACGGGTTGAGACCTCGGCCAGCGGCCACCCCGTGCGTACCCTTGCGCGCACCCCAGCGCGCGCGGGACAAGACCTGCAGCTGACCCTTGACATCAAACTGCAACAGTTGGTGGAGCGGCTATACGGCAACCGACGCGGCGCCCTGGTGGCGATGGACCCACGCAGCGGCGACATTTTGGCGCTGGTGAGCATGCCGGTGTTTGACCCCAATTTGTTTGTTGAAGGCATTGACACGACCAGCTGGCGCACGCTCAACGAGTCGCTGGACACGCCGCTGCTGAACCGCGCCATTCGCGGCACCTACCCACCGGGTTCAACCTACAAGCCTTTCATGGCGTTGCTGGCGCTCAGCAGCGGCAAGCGACAAGCCTCCACCGTGATTCAAGACCCAGGCTACTGGAACTTTGGCGGCCACGTGTTTCGCAGCCACGGGGAGGGCGGCCTCGGGCCGGTGAACCTGCGCACCAGCATCATCAAGTCAAGCAACGTGTACTACTACACCTTGGCCAACGAGTTGGGGGTGGACACGATTCACGACTTCATGCAACGCCTGGGCTTTGGCGCACGCACTGGTATTGACTTGCGCGGCGAGCTCAGTGGGGTGCTACCCAGTCAGGCGTGGAAGCGGCGCCACTTTGGCAAGCCCGAGCAGCAGCGCTGGTATGCGGGTGAGACGGTCTCTTTGGGCATTGGCCAGGGCTACAACACCTTTACCCCGTTGCAATTGGCCACCGCCACCTCGGCACTGGTTAATGGCGGGGTGCGCGTGCTGCCGCACTTACTGCAGCGCAGCCCAGAAGACATTGCCGCGACCCGCACCCCGCTGGGCTACGAAAGCCAGCACCTGGCCATGGTGCGCGAGGCCATGGTGGGCGTAACCCAAGAGGGCACCTCGCGCGGCGTGTTTGCCGGCGCAGCCTACACCAGCGGCGGCAAAACCGGCACGGCGCAGGCCGTGACCATTGCACAAGACGACAAGTACGACGCCGCCAAGCTTGACGAGCGCCAGCGTGACCACTCGCTGTACATTGGTTTTGCCCCGGCCGAGGCGCCGCGCTTGGTGGTGGCGGCCATTGTGGAGAACGCCGGCTTTGGCGCCACGGCCGCCGCGCCCATTGTGCGCCGCGTCATGGACTACTGGCTGCTGAACCAATACCCAAGCGAAGCCGACATTGCCGCCGTGCAACAAGGCAACGCACGTGTGCCCATCGGGCCAGCCAGAAGCGTCTCGGATGTGCCGCTGCAAGCCTTGCCCGGGTTTGTTGAGATGACCGCGGCCAGCCGCGTGGCGCCACCGCCACCTGGGGCGCCCCCCGCCAATTAGGTGGCGTACGCCTGGTGCGCGGTTTTGGCAATAAGCAACGCCACCACCACCAAAAACACCACGCGCACAAAGCCCGCACCCCGGCGCAAGGCCATACTGGCGCCCAACCAGCCCCCGGCCACGTTGGCCACGGCCGCGCCCAGCGCCACCCCCCACCACACGTAGCCATGCCAGCCAAACCATAGCCAAGCCGCCAAATTGGAGGCGGTGTTCAGCACCTTGGCGTGCGCGCTGGCGTGCAAAAAATCAAAGCCCAAGGTGCGTACTAGCACAAACACCAAAAAGCTGCCTGTTCCGGGGCCAAAAAACCCGTCGTAAGCGCCAATGAGCAAACCGGCCAAGGCCATGGCCACGGCTTGGGCACGCGCGCCCAGGCGCGGGGCATGGTGCAGGCCCAAGTCTTTTTTGGCTAGGGTATACAGCAGCAGCGCCGCCAGCGCCCACGGCAGCGCCAGCCGAAACGCCTGGGGGTCAACCCGCGTGACCAGCCACGCGCCCGCCCCCGAACCCACCAAAGCACAACCCACGGCAGGCAACAGCGCGGCCCACACCATGCGCACGCGGCGCGCGTAGCGCACCCCGGCCACGGCGGTGCCCCAAATCGACACGGCTTTGTTTAAGGCAAACAAGTTGGCCGGGTGCCCTTGCGGCCACAGCGCAAACACCGAGGGCACCAGCACCAGGCCCCCACCGCCGACCAGCGCATCCAAAAACCCGGCTAACGCCGCAGCGGCCAGCAGCAAGCCCCAATCCATCCCTTCGAGCCCCATGTTCTGCCTTTCAGTGCCGGGCGCCAACGCCGCACGTGGCGGCATGGTACGGCCAAAAAAACGCCGGCTTGAAGCCGGCGTGTGGATCCCTGCCTGAGGCAGGTTGTTATGTCTCCTGGGTTCGGTTGCAGCGATCGGACTTCAACCAACGCCCTTAATGTAGAGGGCTTTGTACCCCTGACCAACCGGGTAAACCCCAGTTTTGGCGGGTTTTGTGGCGTGGTTAGGCCGGTTGCTGCAGCCAGCGGGCAGCTTTCTCGGCCATCATCAGGGTGGGGCTGTTGGTGTTGCCACTGGTAATGGTGGGCATGGCCCCAGCGTCCACCACGCGCAAGCCTTGCACCACCCCCCCACGGCCGTCGCGCACGCGCATGCGGCCGTCCAGCACGGCCATGGGGTCGTCGTTGCCGCCCATGGCGGTGGTGCCCACCGGATGAAAAATGGTGGTGGCGATGTCGCCGGCCAAGCGCGCCAGGTCGTCGTCGCTTTGGTACTGCACGCCAGGCTTAATTTCTTGCGGGGCATACGGCGCCATGGCTGGCTGCTGGGCAATGTGCCGCGCCACCCGTAGCGATTCGGCAGCCACCAGACGGTCTTCGTCGGTGGCCAAGTAATTGGGCGCAATCGCCGGTGGCGTCTCGGCCTGGGGGCCCTGTATGTGCACCGTGCCGCGGCTGGTGGGCGCTAGGTTGCACACGCTGACGGTCATGGCGTCAAAGCGGTGCAGCGGCTCGCCAAAGGCGTCTAGGCTGAGCGGCTGCACGTGAAACTGGATGTTGGGCCACGCCAGCCCTTGTCGGCTACGCGTAAAAATGCCCAGCTGGCTGGGTGCCATGCTCATGGGCCCGGTACGGCGCCACAGGTACTCCAGCCCAATTTGCGCCTTGCCCCACCAGTGGTTGGCCAAGGTGTTCAGGGTGCGGGTGTTGGCAACCTGAAACACCGCGCGAATTTGCAAGTGGTCTTGCAAATTGGCCCCGACCCCGGGCAGCTCAATTTGCACGGGCACGCCGGCGCGCTGCAGCACCGTGCCCGGGCCAATGCCCGAGAGCTGCAGCAACTGCGGCGAGCCAATGCTGCCGGCGGCCAGCACCACGGCTTGGCGCGCCTGCACGTTAAGCATGTGTTGGCCGCGCCGCACGTGCAGGCCGTGGCAACGCCAGCCTTGGTCAGAGGGTTCGAGCTGCAGCCCCTGAGCGTGGGCGTGGGTCCAAACCGTCAGGTTGGGGCGGTGCTGCACCGAGCGCAAAAACGCTTTGGTGGTGTTCCAGCGCCAGCCCCGGTGCTGGTTGACTTCGAAGTAGCCCACGCCTTCGTTGCTGCCGCCGTTGAAGTCGGTGCTGGCCGGTATGCCGGCTTGCTGCGCGGCTTGGGCAAAGGCGTCCAGCACCTCCCAGCGCAAGCGCTGTTTTTCTACGCGCCACTCGCCAC
>JALRBF010000088.1 GCA_023262365.1 Burkholderiaceae bacterium | reverse complement strand
TCGGGCGAGACGACCAACAGGTTGGGGTGGTTTTTGGCGCGCAAATCGCCCAGCAGCACCGGCGAGGCGTAGATGTTGTCAACGGGAATATCAAAAAAGCCCTGAATTTGATCGGCGTGCAAGTCCATGGTGAGCACGCGCGCCACGCCCACGGCTTGCAGCATGTTGGCTACCACCTTGGCGCTAATGGGCACGCGGCTCGAGCGCGGGCGCCGGTCTTGGCGGGCGTAGCCAAAGTAAGGAATCACCGCCGAGATGCTCACCGCCGAGGCGCGCTTGAGCGCGTCAACCATGATGATGAGCTCCATCAGGTTGTCGTTGGTGGGTGAGCACGTGGGCTGCACAATAAAGGCGTTGCGAGCGCGCACGTTTTGCGTGATTTCAACCGAGACTTCGCCGTCTGAGAAGCGGCCCACCTCAAGGCCGCCCAGCGACGTACCCAGGTGCTGCGCAATAGAGGCAGCCAACGCCGGGTTGGCGTTACCGGTGAAAATCATGAAGTCGTGGGGCGCAACGCTCATGTGTAAACCCTGTTGGCCGCATTGGCCCGTGACAAACTGCACACCAAACCCGTGTTAGGGATGGCAGGGGAGGAAGGACTCGAACCCTCGCATGCCGGAATCAAAATCCGGTGCCTTAACCAACTTGGCGACTCCCCTGCACCTGGGTTTGCGTTGCCGCACGCCCAACAAACGTTTCGTTGCAGCGAATCAGTCAACCCATTCGGCCAGCGGGTGCGTGGCCACCAGTTGGGTGGTACGCACCAGCCAAGTGGCCGGTGGCTTAGGTAGCGCGTGACCTACGGGCAGCGGCGCAAACACGGCCGAGCCTGAGCCCGACAACCTGCCCTTTAGGCCCTGATCATGCAGCCAATGCAGTGCATGGGCGATGTCGGGGCAAAGGCGTTGCGCGATGCCTTGCAAGTCGTTGCGACCAAAGGCGGTTAGGCCTTGGGTTACGCCTGCAGCGAAGTCGCGCATTGTAGCAGACGGGGTGGCCCGCTCAAGCTCGGGGTGAGCAAACACGGCGGCCGTGGCCACCCCAGTGGGCGGCTTAACCACCACCAGCGTTTGCGCCGGCAGACTTATGGGCTGAAGGCGCTCGCCCACGCCCTCTACCCAAGCTGACTGACCAAACAAAAAAAACGGCACATCGGCGCCAAGGGTGGCCGCTAGGGTTTGCAGCTCGGCGCGCGTTAGGCCCAGCTGCCACAGCCGGTTCAGGCCCAGCAAACAGGTGGCGGCGTCGGATGAGCCACCGCCGAGGCCGGCTTGCATGGGCACGGCCTTGTGCAGCGTGATGTGGGCGCCCAGACGGCAGTCGGTGGCTTGCTGCAGCGCGCGGGCGGCACGCACGCAAAGGTCGTCGGCGGGCAAGCCGGGCGTGGCTTGGGTGTGGGCAACCACGCCGTCATTGCGCAGGCTTAGGGTCAGGCGGTCGTGCCAGTCAATTAACCCAAACACCGATTGCAGCAGGTGGTAGCCGTCGTCGCGGCGGCCAAGTACGTGCAAAAACAGGTTGATTTTGGCCGGCGCGGGCAAATCGGCCAATGTGGTGGCGTGCCGTGGCGGTGGCGGCAAGGGGGTCAAGGCGCGTCCTTCCATACGCGCACACGCACGAGAGGCGCTGGCGCCTGTCGTGTGGCCACCACGCTTGGCGCGGCGGTGGGGCCGGGCTGCACGCGCCATCCGGGCGCCGGGGTGGGGCGGCCTTGTAGCCAGTCCACCATGGCTTGCCACGGCAGGGACGTGGGCAGCAGCGCCTGCGTCATGGCTTGGGCGGTGTCAAATTCGCGCTGCGCGGCACCTTGGCGCACCACGGCCTGGCCCGGTTGCCACTGCGCTTGGCCCAGCGCCTGGCCGGTAGCGGCCAGCAGCGTTAAGCGCCCGGTTTGGGCCGTGCCTTGCAGCACGTACTGCAACTGGTGGCGTTGCGCTGGGGTGTCCATTACCTCCACCAACAGCCGTCCCTGGTGCCAGCCGCTGGGCGGTGTCACCACGGGCGGGGGGGCGGTGGCGCAACCGGCTAGGCCAAGCAGCGCCAGCGCGGCAACCCAGCCTTTAGCGCGTCCCATCCAGTCGCTGCATGGTTTCGGTGAGCTTGGCGTGGTCGGCTTGCAGCTGTTGGCCTTGGGCCCATACCTCGCGCGCTTTGGCGCGTTGGCCCAGTTGCCACAGCACCTCACCCAGGTGGGCGGCAATTTCGGCGTCGGCACGGCTGTCCCAGGCTTGTTCAAGCAGCGTCAGGGCGTCTTGTAAGCGCCCTTGGCGGTACAGCACCCAACCCATGCTGTCGGTGACAAACGGGTCGCCCGGTGCCAGTTGCAACGCTTGGGCAATCAGGTCGTGCGCCTCGTTTAGGCGTTGGTTGCGGTCGGCCAAGGCATAGCCCAGCGCGTTAAAGGCGTGGTGTTGGTCGGGCTGGGCGCGCATGAGCTCGCGCAGCCAACGCTCCATGTCGTCAAAGCGGCCCAGCTTTTCGGCCAGCATGGCTTGGTCGTAGAGCCAGTCGACCATGTCAGGAAACGCTTGTCGCGCCTGCATGAGCGCGTTGTAGGCGCGTTCGTAGGCTTGCGCTTGTTGCAGCAGGCGCACGCGCTCGATGGCGCGCATTTGCCGCTGTTGCACGTTGGCCGTGGGGGCTTGGGCCAGACGAGCGAGGGCAGCAGCCAGCTGGTTTTGCGCCACCAAAACTTGTGCGTGGCGGTAGTCAATGTCATCGGGCATCGCGCTTGCCGGTATGCGTTGTAGCCATTGTTCGGCTTCGGCGTAGCGCTGTTGCTGGCGTGCGGTGTTGGCCAGCAGCGTGTGCGCGCGGGCCAGCCATTGGTCTCGGTTGGGCTGGCTTGCGGGTAGGGTTTCGATAAAGCGTTGCGCGTTGGTGCGGGCCGCCTCGTGGTTGTGTTGTGCCGATTGCAGCTGGCCAAGCAGCAGCCAAATTTCGGGTGGGGCTTGGGGTTGTTGTGCCAGGGGCTCAAGGGTTTGCAGCGCAAGCCGGTTGCGGTTGTGGTTGGCAAAGGCGCGTGCCGCGGCCAGTTGCACGTTGGTTAGCTTGGGGTGTTGGCGCAAAAACGCTTGCAGTTGCGGCAGCACCGCCAGGCGGTTGGCGTCAAACAGCGCCACCAGCATCAGTGCGGCAGCCTCGGACGATGGGTTGGCGGCAAACGCCAAACGGGTGGAGGCTTGCGCGGCCTCGGGCTGGTCGGCCAGCAGCTCAAGCTGGGCAAGCACGGCGTGCGCGTTGTCGGCTAGGGCAGGGTTTTGTTTGGCTTGGGCCAGGCCTTGTTGGGCAATGGCCAAGCGGCGCGTGGGCTCGTCGCTGAGGCGGTTGAGCCACGTGGGCACGGCCAGCACCATAAGGCGCCGCTCGGCCTCGGGCGTGACGCGCAGCAACCCAGCCAGTGCGTTGGCCATGTCGGTGTCGTTGCCCATGCCCAGTTGCAGGTGCAGCCATTGCTGGTGCGCGGTCACCGAATCGGGCTCAACCTCAAGCCACGCCTGCAGCGCTTGCTTAACCGAGCCCCCCGCACGCGCGGCCAGGGCCATTTCAACGGCGCGTTCAAACAGTTGCGGGTCACGCTCGTTTTGCGCGGCCTTAAGCATGATGGCAAAGCCCGTACCCGGGTCGTTGCTGCCGCTGAGCAGTTCGGCCACCACCAGTTCGTAAAACAGTCGGGCGTCCAGCGCCGATTGCTTTGCTGCCGTGGCCGCAGCCGGCAGCGGCTGAGCCGGCGCTACCACCGGCGGCGTGGCGCATGCAGGCAAGGCACCCAGCAGCCAAATGGCACCGAGCCAGCCAAGGGC
>JALRBF010000250.1 GCA_023262365.1 Burkholderiaceae bacterium | reverse complement strand
GAGTACCAGCCGCCCTGGTACGAGGCGGTTAAGTCTTCAATAAAGCGCGCCACCTCGATGCGTTTGTCGTAAGGTACGTTGGGGTTGGCGCGCAACACCTCGGTCAGCGTGGCCGCGGTGGCGGGGTTGTGGTCTTCTTCTGGGCCAGGCAGGGTAACGATTAACCCGCCCGACACCTCGTGCGCAAGCCGGTGCATGTCGTAAATTTGTGTGGCCAGCAGCAGCTTGCCGATGTTGGCAAACACCGGCTCGGGCATAAACGTGCCGCTGTGTGCGTCGGGCTGGCCGTACACACTGGCGGCCACGCCGCAGGCGTAAAAGCCCTCCACAATTTTGATCAACTGCACCATGGGCTCGCGCAGGTTGGATTCTTGCTCGGGGTCAAAGCCGTTGGCTTCGCACATTAGCGCGGCGGCGCCAATAAGCAAGTCGCCAAAACCGGCCCGCGCGGCAATACAGGTTTGGCGGTGGTGGGTGGCGTAGCTTTGCGTGAGCACGTGCGAGTGCTCCCACTGCCCAGCGTAAAACACCCGCTCCCACGGTACAAACACCTGGTCAAACACCACCACGGCGGTGGATTGCCCGTAGCGGCGCGAAAACAACGCCGCGCCGTGCTCGAGCTTGTCGCCCGGGCGCCCGGCGGGGCGGGCCACAATGGTCACGCCCTCGGCGTCAATGGGCACAGCGCAGCACACGGCAAAGGCGGCGTCGTTGGGGCCCATGTTGCGGCAGGGCATAACCAACAGCTCGTGCATGTACGGCGCGCCCGTCACAATGGCTTTGGTGCCCGAGATCACAATACCTTTGGCGTTGCGGCTAACTTCGTGCACGTAGGTGTCGGGGTTGGCTTGTTGGTGCGGCTTAAGTGATCGGTCGCCTTTGGCGTCCGTCATGGCAATGCCTAGGCTTAGGTCCCGCTGCTGTACGGTTTGTAAGTACGCGGCAAAGCGTGCGCGGTGCTCGGTGCTGCCTTGGGCGTCGTCGATGCGCGCGGCCACTTGTGCCACGGCGTTAAGTCCGTCGTGCGCCAAGTAGCGTTGCGCGCAGCCGGTTTCTTGGCACATCAGCCGCACGGCTTCGAGTTTGTTAAGCAAATCACCGGCTGAGCGATTGAGGTCCAGCATGCGCGGCACCGTGTGCCCCGCGCCGTTTGAGAGCATGAGCGCGCTGAGCTTGGCGTCTTTGGCCATGTCGTAGGTTACGCCCAGGGCGTCAATGCCCGGGCGCAGCAGCGGCTCGTCGGCCACGCAGTCAACCTGTTGCCCATTAAGGTACACGCGTGGCCTGTACGCTCGCAGTGAGTCGCGGTAGTCTTCCGCGCTCATCAGTGAAGCTGGTCGCGCGGCGCTGGCGATTGCTGGGTCAGGTGCGTTCATGTAAGCTCCGTTTTTGGCTTGATTTAAACACTTTCCCCCCATGCAGGCAACGACACGGCCCACCCACCCATGCACGCGCTGTTAAACCCAGCGCACGGCGCGCTGGTGCTGGTGGACTACCAAGCCCGCCTGATGCCAGTGATGCAGCACGCCGAGGCGGTGTTGCGTGAGGCGGCTTTTGTGGCGCAGGTGGCGCAGGCCCTACACGTGCCGACGGTGGTGACCGAGCAAACCCCCGACAAGCTCGGACCCACGGTGGCGCCGCTTGCGGCGTATGCCGCGCAGCCACTGGTTAAGCACGACTTCAACGCGGTGCGCGCCGGTTTGCTGCAGCGGCTGGGGCGGCAACAGCCGCAGTTGCGCGAGGTGGTGGTGGCCGGCTGCGAGGCCCACGTGTGCTTGCTGCAAACGGCGCTGGGCCTTAAGCAAGCCGGCTACGCCGTGCACGTGGTGGTTGGGGCGTGTGCCAGCCGCTGGGCGCACGACCAGCACTTGGCGCAGCAACGTTTGTTGCAAGCCGGGGTTAACTTGGTAAGCGGCGAGATGGTGGCCTTTGAATGGTTGGGTAGCGCGCAGCACCCGGCTTTTTCTGCGTTGATACCTCAAATTAAAGCGCGCATACCACCACCTTAGCCTATGGCCTGGGGCCTTTACGCGGGCAAGGGCTCAACCGTTGGCGTCTTGGCCTGATGCAGCGTGAGCGAAATGGGGTGCGGCGTCCAGCTAAATTGCGCGCGCCAGGTTTGCCCCGCTTCAATCGGTGGGGCATCCGTCCAGGTGCCGGTGGTTACCACGTCACCGGGTTGCAGCGCCGGTGCGCCGGGGCACGCGGCCAGCACCTGCACCACATGGTGCAGCGCGTGCAGCGGGCTGTCGAGCACCGCGGCACCGTGGCCGGTGTGCACAAGGGCCGGCCCGTGGTGCAGCTTCACGTTGGCCTGTGCCAGGCGCTGCGCCAGTTGCTCGCCGCTTGCGGCAAAGTTGGCCACGGGTGTGTGCGGGCCTATCCACAGTTGGCCGTGCAGGCCGCTGTCGGCGGCGGTATCGGCAATGGCAAAGCGCCAATCGGGCAGGTGCGACTGCACCAGCTCAAAACCAGGGGCCAGCCAGTCCAGCGCTTGAAACAGCTGCTCCAGCGTGTCACCGGCTCGCGGTGTGGCGCGCAGGCCAAACACCACCTCGGGCTCCAAGCGGGGTTGGCACAGCGCATCCAGTCGCGCGTGGCCCTGGCCCCGCGCGTCCAGCGTGTGGCAGGTGGTGTCCCACACCGTGCCCCAAATGGGTTGGTGCACGTCGTAAAGCGGCCAAATGGTGCGGTTGGTAAAGCCGATTTTGATGCCCTTGGGCCGCTCGCCGCGTGCTTGGCGCAGCGCGCGCACTTGCAGGGCCAGTTGGTAGGCTTGGGCCAACTCGCCGTGTGCCACGCTGCCCGAGGGCACGGGCCAAAGGGCCGCCGTGTCGAGGTGTTTTAGCAGGTCTTGTGGTGTCATACGCAACGTACATGGGTAGACTAGGCAAACATCATTTCATCACAACGCCATAAAAGCCCATGAACTTTGCTCAACGCCTGCAAACCCTGCCACCGATTGACGGCATTGTGCGCCTGGTGCTGCGTGACGCGCAAGACCAAGAGGTGGCCACCATTGACAACCTGCCCGGCAAAGCCGGCTCGCTGCGCGTGTACCACGCGCTGGCGGCGCAACACAACGGCAGCATTGGGCCCGAGGCCGCCGCGCTGGGCTTGCAGTGGTTTGCCGAGCACGTGGCCGACGCTCAGGCCAACCCCGGCAAACACCCCAACATTGACCGCCTGATTGCATGGGCGGCGGGCAGCGCGGTGTACCGCGTGCAGGTGCAGCGCGGTTAAGCCATGAGGCGCGTGGCCGTACAACAAGCACCCACCGTTTGGCGCTGGCAGGGGCTGGTGGCCTTGGTGTTCACGCTGTCGCCCACCTGGGGCTGGTGGCTGGGAGCGCCGTGGGCGGCGCTGGTGCTGGGCGCTGGCGTCATGCCCGTGCTGGAGTGGCTGCTGCACGGGCGAGGCAGGCCGCTGGGCCCGGCTTGGCGTTGGCCCCCTGGGTATTTGCGCGGGTTGGTGGTACTGGTGGTGGCGCAGGTGGTGGGCCTGGCGCTGGTGGCAGCGCAGCAGCCGTGGGAGACCGTCGTTGTGATGGCGCTGGCCATGGGCTACGTGGGTGGCGGCAGCGGCATTGTGCTGGCGCATGAACTTGGCCACCGCCGCAGCGTGCTGGATAAAGCCTTGGCCCGCGCTGCCCTGGTGGTGGTGGGGTACGGGCACTACGCCATTGAGCACAACCGCGGTCACCATCGCCACGCGGCCACGTGGCCCGACCCCGCCACGGCGCGGCAGCACGAGGGATTGTGGCGGTTTTACCCGCGGTACTTTGCCGGTGTGTGGCGCCAAGCGTGGCGCCTCAGTTCGCAGGCTGCCACACGCTGGCACGAGGCCGGCGTGATGCTGGCCCTGTGGCTGCTGCTGCTTGTGGGCTTAACGTGGTGGGCCGGCGCGGTGGCGCTAATATTTGTGCTGGTTCAGGCGATGGTGGCGCAGCTGCTGGTGGGGGCGGTGGACTACTTGGAGCACTGGGGCTTGCAGCGGCGTGCGGTGGGCAACGGGCATGAGCGCTTGGGCCCGGCTCACGTGTGGGATTGTGCCAACCCGGTCTCTGAGTTGCTGCTGTTTAATTTGCCGCGTCATGCCAGCCACCACATGCAGCCGTGGTTAGACGCCAATGGTTTGCAGCGGCAGCCGGCGTCACCACAAATGCCCACCGGCTACGCCGGCATGGTATTGCTTGCCATGGTGCCGCCGTGGTTCAAGGCCGTGATGACCAAGCGGCTCGTTGCCGCAGCCGGCACACCACCGGCTAATCCTTAGACCCCGCGCGTGTGCGCCGCCCAGGCTACAGCATGAGTTGTGGCAGCCACAGCGTGAGGCCGGGTAGCGCCACCAGCAGCGCCACGCGCAGCAAGTCAGACAACACAAAGGGCAACACGCCGCGGTAGGTGGCTTGAATCGGTACGTCCGGTGCCATGCTTTGGATGATGAATAGGTTCATGCCAACTGGCGGCGTAATCAAGCCCACCTCAACCACAATCAACACCAATACACCGAACCAAATCGCTGCTTGGTCCGGTGGCATGCCAAAGTCCAAAATCGACACCACCGGGAACAAAATCGGGATGGTGAGCAAAATCATGGACAACGAGTCCATGACACAACCCAACACCAAATAAAAAAGCAAAATCGCAATCAGTACGGTATACGGGCTTACATCCAGCGTGCCAATCCAGGCGGCCAGCTCTTGGGGCATTTGCGAAAGGGCCAAAAAGGTATTAAACGCCGCCGCACCAAGCACAATAAAAAACACCATGGCCGTACCACTGGCGGTGCCTTGCAGCATGCGTTTGGTGCTTTCGCGGGTGATGCCGCCGCGTTGCCACGCCAGCACCCCCGTGGCCAACACACCCACCGCTGCCCCTTCGGTGGGCGTAAAAATACCGGTGTAAATACCGCCAATGACCACCACAAAAATCACCGCCACCGGCCACACCTCAAGCAGCGCTTGCCAGCGCTGGCGCCGGCTGGCTGGCTCAACGTCCCCGGCAAGCGAGGGGTTAAGCCGCACCACCACGCCTACCACCACCATGTAGCCCAGCGCGGCCAAAATGCCCGGCACAATCGCGGCGGCAAACATGGAGGCAATGTTTTGCTCAGCCAAAATGGCGTAAATCACCAGCACAATCGAGGGTGGAATCAATATGCCCAGCGTGCCGCCAGCGGCCAAGGCGCCAGTGGCTAAGCCGCCGGCGTAGCCCGCGCGGCGCAGCTCGGGCAGCGCCACTTGCCCCATGGTGGCCGCTGTGGCCAAAGACGAGCCACAAATCGAGCCAAACCCAGCACACGCGCCAATGGCCGCCATGGCCACGCCACCCTTGCGGTGCCCAATAAACGCCTCGGCGGCACGAAACAAGGCCTTTGACATGCCGCCTACCGTGGCCAACTGACCCATGAGCAGGAACAGGGGGATGATGGATAGGGAATGGGTAGAGAACGTGCTGTAGGCCATCTGGTTGAGTTGGTACAGCAGCGGGTCGATGGCGCCATAAATCAACCATGACCCGGTTAGGCCAATCAGCAACATCGCCAGCGCGATGGGCATACCCAAAAAAATAAGTGCCAGCAGAAGGCCAAACGAGCCCACGGCCAGGTGCATGGGATCCATCAATGTCCTTTGTTGTGGCCGTTGGCCAATGGCGGCGGGGCTTGCACCAAGCCAAGCGTTTCAAGCAGCTTCCATAGGTAGCCTAAGCAGCCCAGTGTGGCTGCCACCGCCGATGCCCCCGTGGCCAGCCACAGCGGCATTTGCAAAATAAAAGTCACCTCTCCGTTGTCGTAAAAGTCACCGGTTGCCAGCACCAGTCGCCAGCTCAGCAGCAACCAAACCAGCGCCATGGCCAAGTCGCTTACCACCAGCACCGCCCGCTGCGCTGCCGCCCCCATGGATTTGAAAAATAAATCCACGGTGGCGTGGCCGCGTTCAAGGTGGCACCAGGGCAAAAAACAAAACACAGCCAAGGCCGTACCGGCTTCAACCAATTCAAAGTCACCCGGGACTGGCCCCAACCCCCACGGGCTTAGGGCCCGGCCAGTGATACTGACCCCGCTCAACAGCGCCAGGAACACAAGCATCAGCCCCCCCAGCATGGCTTGGGCGTAGAACAGCCGATACACCATGGCAGGGCCTCTGAGCGTTTAGCGACCGTTGGCTTTGGCGATGATGGCCTCGGCCTCGCGAATCAGTGCCGCGCCGTCGATGCCAGCTTTTTTGGCTTCTTCTTTCCAAACGTCGCGGGTAGCTTCGCCCTGACGCTTGAACGGGGCGGTTTCAGCCGCGCTGAGGGTGACGATTTTGTTGCCCGCTTTTTCAATGAGGCCGCGGCCTACCTTGTCACCGTCGGCCATGGCTTGGCCGAACAGGGCTGCGGTTTTGGCGCCCGAATGGTCATCAATAATTTTCTTCAAATCCGCAGGCAGCTTATCGTAGGCTGCTTTGTTCATGACCACGCCGAAGGTTTGCGTGTAAAGGCCCTTGTCGCCCGAAAACTCGGTGTGGTTCTTTACGATTTGGTGCAACTTCAGGGCCGGCACAATTTCAAATGGGATGGTGGTTGAGTCAATCACCCCTTTGGATAGGGCCTGGCCCACTGCCGGCACCGGCATACCCACCGGAGTCGCGCCCAACTGCGTGAGCATGATGTTCACCACGCGCGAGCCTCCACGCACCTTCACGCCCTTGAGGTCGGACAACTGAGTGACCGGTTTTTTGCCATGAAAGAGACCGGGGCCATGCACGTGGACCGCAATCAATTTGACGTCTTTGAATTCGTCGGCGGCATATTTTTCAACGTATTCTTGAAACGCTACTGAGCCTTTCACGGGGTCGCCGGTCATGAACGGCAGCTCAAACACTTCTGCCTTGGGAAAGCGGCCAGGGGTGTAGCCCAGCACCGTCCAAATGATGTCAACCACACCGTTTTTGGCTTGGTCAAACAATTCGGGTGGTTTGCCGCCCAATTGCATGGCCGGGAAGTGTTGGATCTGTATGCGCCCACCGCTGGCTGTCTCAACTTGCTTAATCCACGGCATGATGGCGTTTTTGGGCACCGCCGCCTGCGGCGGCAGCAGCTGATGAAAGCGCAGGGTGACGTCGGCGGCGGTGGCTGGGGACACGCCACCCAAGGCGGTGGCGAGCGCGGCTGTCAGGCCAAGCACGGTACGGCGGGCAATACGCATCGGGAGTCTCCTAAACGGTCGTTGTTTGTTGTGGCGTGCGCCGCGTGCAATGAAGTGGCGCGGTTAGCAGTTTACGGCATGGGCCAGCCACGGGTTGAGCGCCGTGGCCACGGCCTTGGGGTTTTCCATAATGCACATATGCCCCACGTTTTGCAACACCGCCAGCTCGGCGTGCGGTGCCAGCGCCTGCATGGCTTGGTGCTGCGCCGGTGTCGCCCAAGTGTCAAGGGCGCCGCAAAGCAGCAGCAGTGGGCAGCGGCAATCGCGTAACACATCCTCGGCGTCGGGGCGCTTCAGCAGCGCGTTTTGCTGCGCCTGAAACTGGGCCACAGATTTGCGCTCGAACATCTGGCCAATGGCTTGGGTGAGGGGCTGGTCTTGCAACCGTTGCGCTGGCAGCATGCCCTGCAGCCACTGCTGGGCCATCACATGCATGCCTTGCGTTTGCGCCAACTCGATGAGGGCATGGCGGTGTTGCGCCTCGCGCAGGCCGGCTTCCCCCGTGTCACGCGCCGCATAACCTGTGCCCATGAGCGCCAGTGCCACCACCCGCTGCGGTTGCTGGCGCAGCGCCTGCAGCGCCACACGCCCGCCCATCGAATGCCCAAACAACAGCAGTGGCCCGGCGTGCTGTTGCAACAAGGCCTCGGCCATGGCGTCCAGCGTGTTGGCGTGGCCATGGTCGGCCACCGCCACGGCGCCGTCCCAGTTCAGGTGGGGCCGAATCGGGTCAAAGGTGGCGTGGTCACACATCAGACCAGGAACAAACAGCAACGTGGGGGGTGGCGTGGGCTTCATGGTAGAGGCAAAAAACAAGCGGGCGGCAACGGACAAAGCCCGCACCAACCCGAATTACACTACGCTTAGACCGCCGTGTGTGTCGCGCGCGGCCACGTTTGAACATCACAACAAAGGACGCCACCATGCAACAACTCCCGGCTCGCTACGACCACGTGGGCAGCTTTTTGCGCCCCGATTATTTGCTTCAAGCGCGCGAGAAAAAAGCCAAAGGTGAAATTTCGGCGCAAGCCTTGCGCGAAGTGGAAGACAAGGCCATTGCCGAGATTGTTGCTTTTCAGCAAGACGTCGGCCTCAAAAGCATCACCGATGGCGAATTTCGCCGCACCTACTTTCATATTGATTTTTTGGACCAACTCGGTGGCGTCAAAACCGATATTCCGGTCATGGTCAAGCGTGCCGACGGCACCGAGGAGCTGGCCCCGCCCACCATTCGGGTGGTCGATAAGGTCACCCACTCGCGTGCCATCCAGCGCGAGGACTTTGCCTACTTGCAAAGCCAAATTCAGGGCGGTGAGGCCATGGCAAAGGTGTGATCCAATGTAGCCTGAACAACCAGTAATCAAAACTTTCTTCATATTAAAATCCTTCAAATAATCCTAGACCTTCGGATTCTTCCTTAGGTTCAAAAGTTGGATCCTTAGTCAAATAGGTATCCTTTTTAGT
>JALRBF010000215.1 GCA_023262365.1 Burkholderiaceae bacterium | reverse complement strand
TGCAGGGCCATATCGAATCTTTTGACGCCTACGTGGTGCTGCTGCGCAGCGCCAGCGTCACGCAAATGGTTTACAAGCATGCCATTTCAACCATCGTGCCTGGTCGCTCGGTCTCGCTTGACATCCCCGCCGACGACGATGCCGACTGAAACCCGTTGAGTACGCCTGCGCCGCGCGTGGTGCTGGTTGGGGTGGACTTGGGCCACCCCCACTTTGACACCGAACTGGCCGAACTGGCCTTGCTGGCGCAAACCGCAGGCTATGAGGTGGCGCACCGCGTGGTGTGCAAGCGGCGCGCGCCCGACGCCGCGCTGTTTGTTGGCAGCGGCAAGGCCGACGAAATTGGTGCCAGCTTGATCGAATGCAACGCGCAAGAGGTGCTGTTTGACCAAGCCCTAAGCCCGGCGCAGCAGCGCAACCTGGAGCGCCATTTGTCGGTGCCGGTTAACGACCGCACGCTGTTGATTTTGGATATTTTTGCGCAGCGCGCGCGCAGCCACGAAGGCAAACTGCAGGTGGAATTGGCGCGCTTGCAGTACCTGGCCACCCGCTTGGTGCGGCGCTGGAGCCACTTGGAGCGCCAGCGCGGCGGCCAGGGGTTACGCGGCGGGCCCGGAGAGACCCAAATCGAACTTGACCGGCGCATGATTGGCACCGCCATCAAGCGCGTGCGTGAGCGGCTGCATATGGTGCAGCGCCAACGCCAAACCCAGCGCCGCCGCCGCTTGCGCGCCGGCGTCTTCAATGTGTCGTTGGTGGGTTACACCAACGCTGGCAAATCCTCGCTCTTTAATGCCTTGGTCAAGTCGGGCGCCTACGTGGCCAACCAGTTGTTTGCCACCCTGGACACCACCACCCGCTCCATGTACCTGCCCGAGGCGCAGCTCAGCGTGTCGTTGTCTGACACGGTGGGTTTTATTCGCGACTTGCCGCACGACCTGGTGGCCGCGTTCTCGGCCACCTTGCAAGAGGCGGTGCAGGCCGACTTGCTGCTGCACGTGGTGGACGCCACCGACGAGGCCGCGCCCGAGCGCATGGCGCAGGTGCAAGAGGTGCTGCACGACATTGGCGCCGGCGAGGTACCGCAAGTGGTGGTGTTTAACAAAATCGACGCCTTAGCCAGCCAGCGCCAACCCCGCCACACCCGCGACGAGTTGCAATTGGGCCCGCAGGTGTGGCCGCGCCTTTTTGTCAGTGCCCATACCGCGCAAGGCTTGCCCGAGCTGCGCCAGGTGCTGGCCGAGCAGGTGGCTGCCGCCCAGGCGCAACACCCATCAACGGTAGGGCTTTGACACCCGCTCGCTTGCGGCGCGACCGCTTCTGCCACAATGTCAATTGGTCATTCATGACGTTTGATTGGATTCGCTAACCTATGTCTTTTTCATTATTTCAACGCTTACGTGCGCGCCGGGGCACCCCGTCCAACGTGGTGCTTAACCTCAACGACCCCCGCTGGGGCAGGGGGGAGCAAAACGGCCAAGACGACGACGAGCCGCCACGCGGACGCCGTGGTCAAGACGCCCCGCCCGACTTGGACGAAATGTGGCGCGACCTGAACCGCAAAATCAACGGTTGGCTCAGTGGTGGGCGTGGCGGCAATGGTGGCAACGGCGGCTCACCACCCCCGCTTCGCCCCAGCGGCAAGGCTGCCGGGGTTGGCGCGGGCTTGGTGGCCGTGGTGCTGGTGTTGCTGTGGTTGGGTAGCGGGTTTTTTATTGTTCAAGAAGGTCAGCAGTCCGTCATCACCCAGTTTGGCCGCTACCACACCACCGTGGGGGCGGGTTTTAACTGGCGCCTGCCTTGGCCGATTCAGGCCAACGAAGAGGTGTACGTAACGCAAATTCGCTCGGTGGACATCGGTACCGACAACATCGTGCGTGCCACCGGCCTGCGCGAGTCGGCCATGCTCACGGCAGACGAGAACATCGTGGAGATCAAGTTTGCGGTGCAGTACCGCCTCAACGACGCGCGCGCCTATTTGTTCGAGAGCCGTGACCCCGACAGCGCCGTGGTCAAAGCCGCCGAAACCGCCGTACGCGAGGTGGTGGGCAAAATGCGCATGGACTCAGCCCTGGCCGAAGAACGCGACCAAATTGCTCCGCGGATGCGCGAGCTGATGCAAACCATTCTTGACCGCTACAGCACCGGCATTGAGGTGGTGGGTGTGAACTTGCAACAAGGCGGGGTGCGCCCGCCCGAGCAGGTGCAAGCCGCGTTTGACGACGTACTTAAGGCTGCCCAAGAGCGCGAGCGCGCCAAAAACGAAGCGCAAGCCTACGCCAACGACGTGGTGCCGCGGGCGGGTGGTCAAGCCGAGCGTCTGCGCCAAGAGGCTGAGGCCTACAAGGCCCGCATCGTGGCCCA
>JALRBF010000208.1 GCA_023262365.1 Burkholderiaceae bacterium | reverse complement strand
TAACCAAGCAACCAATGTTGCCGTCTAGGCTGATGTAAGCCAAATCAAACTTGGAGGCTTCGATTTCGGCCGCGTCTTCTTCGTCCAGGTCGCGCATGGCCACAATTTCGGGGTGGCGAAACAACGCGTTGCTGTCGAAGTTGAATTTGGCGTCCAGCGCCTTAATGGTGCCGCCGCCTTCCAAAATCAGAGGGTTGATTTCGGCCAAGCTGGCGTCGGTTTCCATGTAGCAGGTGTAGAGCTTTTGAAACACCTCCATGGCCTGCGCGCGCGAGCCCGTGGGTACGCCAATGCCGTCGGCCAATTCACCGGTTTGCGCCTCGGTGAGGCCTTGCAGCGGGTTGACAAACACCTTGATGATTTTCTCAGGTGTTTTGGCGGCCACTTCTTCAATGTCCATGCCGCCTTCGCTGGAGGCCATCATGGCCACGCTTTGCGTGGCACGGTCGGTAAGCGCCGCCACGTAGTACTCTTTTTGAATGTCGGCGCCTTCTTCAATCAGCAAGCGGCGAACCTTTTGTCCTTGCGGGCTGGTTTGGTGCGTCACCAGCTGCATGCCAAGTATGTCGCCGGCCAGTTGTTTCACCTCATCCACCGAGCGCGCGAGCTTAACGCCGCCGCCTTTGCCACGCCCACCGGCGTGAATTTGTGCTTTGACCACCCACACCGGGCCACCAAGTTTTTGCGCGGCCTCCACCGCCTCTTGCTGGTTAAAGGCGGGCACCCCACGCGGCACGGGCACGCCGTACTGGCGCAACAATTCCTTGCCTTGGTACTCGTGAATTTTCATGCTGGGTCTCTGGTATGTAATGCAAACGTTGCTAGGCTGCGACAGCGCCAATGCGCCGCTGCACTAGGGTAGACCCTGACTGTATCATGACTTTGTTTGCATTTTGCTGACGTGCGCGGCTGCACGTAACACGCCGGGCCGGCGGCACTTGGCCCCAAGGAGCACGCATGCGGGTATTTATTGACGGCGAGGCCGGCACCACCGGGCTGCACATACGGCAGCGCCTGCAGCGCCTGCCCGGTTTCTCGCTGCTCTCCATCGACCCGGCTCAGCGCAAAGACCCGCAAGCCAAACAGGCGTTGTTCGCCCAGGCCGACGTGGCCATTTTGTGCCTGCACGACGACGACGCCCGCGCCAGCGTGGCCCAGGTGCAAGCGCTGCGCGATCAAGGGCACGCCGCGCCCCGGGTGATTGACGCCTCCACCGCACACCGCACCGCCCAGGGCTGGGTGTACGGTTTTGCCGAGTTGTGCGCCGGGCAAGCCCAAGCCATTGCCCAGGCGCAGTGGGTCAGCAACCCGGGCTGCTACGCCACGGGGGCGATTGCGCTGCTGCGCCCTCTGATTGACGCCGGTGTGTTGCCCCCCCAGGCCGCGGTGTGCTTGCCCGCGGTCAGCGGCTACACCGGCGGCGGCCGCGCCATGATTGAGGCCTACCAAAGCGGTCAAGCCGCGCCGCACGAAATGTACGCCCTGGCCCTGGCGCACAAACACATTGCCGAAATCATGCATTGGAGCGGCTTGCAACGCCGCCCTTTGTTCACGCCGGCGGTGGGTAACTTTGCCCAAGGCATGCTGGTGCAGCTGCCGCTGCATTTGGACGCGCTTGGCCCGGGCATGCGGGCCGCGGACATTGAAGACGCCCTAGCCACCCACTACGCCAACAGCGCATGGGTGAAGGTGCAGCGCCAACCCGACAACCACAAGCTGCAAGCCGATGCCCTGGCCGGCCAAGACCACATGGTGCTGTGGGTGTGCGACGCCGACCACCACGGCCACTGCCTGCTGGTGGCGCAACTGGACAACTTAGGCAAGGGCGCCAGCGGCGCGGCGGTACAAAACTTGTTGCTGATGACCGGGGCCTAAGCCGCAGCCTCGCGCGCCGCGGCGCGCAGCACGGCCTGCACCACCTCAGGGGCAAAGCCGCGCGCGGTTAAAAAACGCCACTGCTTGGCGTGCCCGGTGGCGTCGGCTGCCACCACCCCAAAGCGTTTGTGCCACACCTGGTGCGCGCGTTGGTGCTCGGTGTCGCTGGCCTGGCTGAGCGCTTGTTGCGCCAGCTCAGGCGCCACGCCGCGCCGTTGCAGCTCCAAACGCAACCGCGCCCGGCCCAAGCGGCCAGCGCGGGCGCGTACCACGGCGTGCGCGGCGCGTTCGTCGTCTTGCAGGCCCAGCGCGGCCAACTCGACAATCACCTGCGCAATCAGCGCAGTGTCTGGGCACACGCGCGCCAACTTGGTTTGCAGCTCGTGGCGGGTGTGCTCACGCGCGGCCAAGTAGCGCAGCGCGCGTGCCCGCACCTGCGCCGACGTTAGGGACGGCGGCGCAGGATCGCTGGGGTCAGTCTTGGTCCTCAAGCACCGCCTCGTCCGCGAGCACGTCATTGGTTGGCGCTGGGTGCGCCGCCACCCCCACAGCCTGGCGAATTTTGTTTTCGATTTCGCGCGCCAGTTCGGGGTTTTCGCGCAAAAACTCACGCGTGTTGTCGCGGCCTTGGCCAATTTTTTCGCCGTTGTAGGCGTACCAAGCACCGGACTTGTCCACGATGTTGTAGTTCACGCCCAGGTCAATGATTTCGCCTTCACGGCTGATGCCTTTGCCATACATGATGTCAAACTCAGCGGTTTTAAACGGCGGGGCCACTTTGTTTTTGACCACTTTCACGCGGGTTTCGTTGCCCAGCACCTCGTCGGCTTTTTTAATGGAGCCAATGCGGCGAATGTCAAGCCGCACCGAGGCATAAAACTTAAGCGCGTTGCCCCCGGTGGTGGTTTCGGGCGAGCCAAACATGACGCCAATTTTCATGCGGATTTGATTGATAAAAATCACTAGCAAAAGGAGATATTTCCATTAGTTTGACACTTTGAAAGCTATAATTCTCAATTTTATCATCATTAAAAAAAAGATTGTGAAAGGGAGGAATTATTCTGGGTAAATCATATTTTTCTCTCACTGTATTTAATCTATTTTGTGCATCAGCTGAGCTTTCAACCAAAATCATCAATCCATCATCTTTTAAAAAATGTCCTAGGTTTTCAATGGTTTGGATTTTTAATTTTTCTTCTAAAACATTTTGAATTGCT
>JALRBF010000202.1 GCA_023262365.1 Burkholderiaceae bacterium | reverse complement strand
CAATCGTTAATAATCTTTTGTTGTTTTTCAATAACAGGACCAATTAATGTCATATCTTCTGGTTCTTTCATCATCGTTAACATTTTATTTTGTATACGAATTGCTGTATTACGTTGTTCAACAAGTTCGTTATAAATTTCTTGCATTAACGCGGCAATGTCGGCGCGCAGGGCGCGTATCTCTTGCTGCAGGCGTTGGCGCACGTCGTCCATGGTCAGCCCGGCGTAGTGGGCGTTTAAAAAGTTGGCGGCCTCGGTAAGCTGGCTTTGCTGATAGTTGACCTGGGTGTGAATCACGCGGTTTTGCACTTCGCCCTCGGGCGAGACCAAAATCATCAGCACCCGCTGCTCAGAGAGCAGCAAAAATTCGATGTGCCTAAACCCGACGTTGCGCTTGGGCACCACCACCACACCCACAAAATGCGACAGGTTTGAGAGCAGTTGCGCCGCGTGGTTAATGATTTGCAGGGGCTGCGCGTCACGCGGCGGCACGGCGGGCTCTTCCAGCCAGCCGTCTTGCGCCACGTCGGGCCGCGAAACGGTGAGCATGGTGTCCACAAACAGGCGGTAACCGCGCGCCGTGGGCACGCGCCCCGCCGAGGTGTGGGGGCTGGCAATCAGGCCCATGTCTTCCAAGTCGCTCATCACATTGCGTATGGTCGCAGGCGACAAGTCAAGCCCAGCGGCTTTGGCCAGGGTGCGTGAACCGACCGGTTGGCCCTCGGCAATGTAGCGCTCAACAAGCGCTTTAAGTAGCAGGTGGGCGCGTTCTTCCATGGTCGTGAAATTTTACGAAGCTATGATGTAATTTGACCATGTCCAGCGCCAAAGCCCCTTTTGCCGTACCCCCTAACGCCCAGGGGGTGGCTTTGCGCCGCTTGGGGCTGGTGGGCAAGTACCAGGGCGGGGGCTCGTTTGACGGCTTGCAGCAAGTGGCCGAGTTGGCCATGCGCCACGGCGCCGAGGTGGTGCTGGACGCCGATACCGCCGCCCACTGGCCGCAGGCGCAGTGGCCCAGCCAGCCGTTATCCGAGCTGGCCCGCGCCTGCGACGCGGTGCTGGTGGTGGGTGGCGACGGCACCATGCTGGGCGCCGGGCGGGCGCTGGCGGCGTGCGGCGTGCCGGTGATTGGTATCAACCACGGGCGGCTGGGGTTTATTACCGATATTGCACTCGACGATGTGGCGCAAACCCTGGTGCCCATGCTGCAAGGCGCCTACGAAACCGAAAGTCGCCCACTGATGCAGGCCACGGTGTGGCGGCAAGACGCCTGCGTGTTTGAGGCCACCACGCTCAACGACGTGGTGGTGTATCGCGGTGGCGCCAGTGGCATGGTGGAGCTTACCGTGCACGTGGGCGAGCGGTTTTTGGCGCGCCAGCGTGCCGATGGCCTCATTGTGGCCTCGCCCACGGGCTCCACGGCTTACGCGTTGTCGGCCGGCGGGCCCATTCTTCACCCGTCAATTGCGGGTTGGGTGTTGGTGCCGATTGCGCCGCACACCCTGTCTAACCGGCCCATTGTGCTGCCCGCAAGCGAGACGGTAACCATTGAGGTAGTGGCCGCGCGCGACGCGCACGCGCACTTTGACATGCAGCGGCTGACCAGCCTGCAAGTGGGTGACCGGGTGTGTGTGCAAGCCTCGCAACACGCGCTGCAGCTGCTGCACCCGCAGGGGTGGAGCTACTTTGATACGCTGCGGCGCAAGCTCCACTGGAACGAAGGCGTGGTGTAACCCTCATGGCGCTGCGGCGTTTGTACATCAAAGATTTTGTCATTGTGGCCGAGCTGGACGTGGCCTGCCACGACGGCTTTACCGTGCTCACCGGCGAGACCGGGGCGGGCAAGTCGATTTTGATTGACGCCTTGCAATTGGTACTGGGCCAGCGTGCCGACAGCGACGTGCTGCGCCCTTCGGCCACGCGCTGCGAACTGGCCGCCAGCTTTGACCCCACCCCCGCCACCCAGGCTTGGCTAGACGACAACGGCTACGCCACCGACGAGACCTTACTGCTGCTACGCCGGGTAATTGACGGGCAGGGCCGCAGCCGGGGCTTTATTAATGGCGGGGCGGCCACCATGGCGCAGTTGCGCGAGCTGGGCGCGCAGTTGGTGGATATTCATGGCCAGCACGCCTGGCAAAGCCTGGCGCAACCCGCGGCGCAGCGCGCCTTGCTCGACGGCTACGGCGGCGTGGCGCTGGCCGATTTGCACGCCAGCTTTGACGCGTGGCAGCAGCACCAACACGCGCTTGCGCAAGCCCAACAAACGCAGGCGCAACTGGCCGAGCGACGCGAGGGCCTGGCGTGGCGCCTGGCCGAGCTTGACAAACTTGCGCCGCAGCCCAACGAGTGGCAAGAAGTCAACCAAGCGCACACGCGTTTGTCACACGCGCAGGGCTTGCAGCAAGCCGCCGCCGCGGCCGCGCAGTCGCTGGACGAAGACGACACCAGCGCCTTGGTGCAATTGGACCGTGCCATTGAACAGCTCAGCGATCAGCAAGCGCACGAGCCGCGTTTTGGCGCGCTGATTGACGCGCTTAACCAAGCCCGGGCACTGGCCGCGGACGCGGCCCACGAGGCCGCGGCCTACGCGCGCCGGATAGACCTTGACCCGCAGGGCCTGCAAGCGCTTGACGAGCGGCTGGCCCAGTGGCACAGCCTGGCGCGGCGGCTGCGGCTGGCGCCCGAAGCGCTGCCCCAAACCCTGGCAGCGTGGCAGGCCGAGCTGGCGCAGCTTACCGCCGCGGCCGACTTAAACGCCTTGCAGGCCGCCGAGCAGCAAGCGCAGCAACGCTGGCAGGTGCAGGCCCAGCGCGTCTCGCGCGCGCGGCAAACCGCTGCGCAGGCGCTGGGGCAACAAGTTACGCAGGCCATGCAAGGGCTGGGCATGCCGGGCGGCTTGCTGCAAGTGGCGTGTACCGCGCTGGCCCAACCGCAGCGCGATGGGCAAGACAAGGTGGAATTTTTGTTTGCGCCGCACCAAGGTGCCGAGCCGCGGCCCGTGGCGCGCATTGCCTCGGGCGGCGAGCTCTCGCGCGTGGCGCTGGCGGTGTCGGTTTGCACCAGTCAACTGGGGGCTGCCCCCACGTTAATTTTTGACGAGGTAGACGCCGGCATTGGTGGCCAGGTGGCGCATACCGTGGGCCAGCTGATGCGCCAACTCGGCGCCGACCGACAGGTGTTGGCCGTGACCCACTTGGCCCAGGTGGCGGCCAACGCCCACCAACATTGGCTGGTGCACAAGCAGCCTGGCAAGCGGCGCGACGGCGCGGGTGTGAGCAGCCAACTGGTGCCGCTTGATGCCGCCGCACGCGTCACCGAAGTGGCGCGCATGCTCGGTGGTGACGCCGACTCGGCCACCTCGCAAGCCCACGCGGCCGAAATGCTGCGCGCCAGTGAGGTCCGCGCATGAGCGGCCAGGGCAGCGCCCGGCGCGAGCTGGTGTTGCTCACCGGCGTTTCGGGCTCGGGCAAATCGGTGGCGCTAGCGGCCATGGAAGACGCCGGCCACTACTGCGTAGACAACCTACCGCCGCGCCTGCTCACCGAACTGCTTGACGCGCGAGAAGGCCAGCCCGATGTGCCGCTGGCGGTTTCGGTGGACGCGCGCAGCGGCGACCAATTGGCCGACTTACCCAAGCGCTTGCAGACGCTGCGCCAGCGTGGTGTGGCGGTACAAGTGGTGTTTTTAGAGGCTAGCACCGAGGCGCTGCTGCGCCGCTTTAGCGAAACGCGGCGACAGCACCCGCTGTCGCGCCACCAACCCACCCCGCACGCTACCCCGGCGCGCTTGGCGTTGCTTGAGGCCATTGACGCCGAGCGCACGCTGATGCAAGGCATGCGCGACGCGGCCTTGGTGCTTGACACCAGCAACCTAACAGCGGCGCAACTGCGCGCGCAAATACAAAGCCTGCTGCATTTGGTTGACGACAGCATGGCCTTGCTGTTTGAGTCGTTTGCCTACCGCCGAGGGGTGCCGCTTGATGCGGATTTGGTGTTTGACATGCGCATGCTGCCCAACCCGTTTTACGAGCCGGCTTTGCGCGCCCTATGCGGGCTGGATGCGCCCGTGGCCGACTATTTAAAGGCTCAACCCGAGGTAGCGGACATGGTGCAAGACATTACGCACTATTTGCAGCGTTGGCTGCCGGCCATGCAGGCCAACCAACGCAGCTACGTTACCGTGGCCATTGGCTGCACCGGAGGCCAGCACCGCTCGGTGTACGTGGCTCAGCAACTCGCGCGGCGGCTGGGCGACCAATGGCCCACCCACGTGCGCCACCGCGAACTGCCCGGCACAGCCCCGGCTAGCCCAGCAACCAACGCGTAACCGGTGCCGGCATGGCCGGCAAGGCATGGCGCGCAAACCACGCCCCTTCGCCGGCTGGAGCGTGGGTGGCGCCGTCCAGCCACAGCGGGTACAAATGCAAGCTGCGATGCGTCAGCGCGTGCGCCACGCTGGGCCCAGGCAACACGCGCTGGGCCTGACAGACTTGCGCCGCGTGCCAGCAAGCGGCCTCGGTGGCAAACACCGGCGGCGCCCACAGGCGGCCCCAAATGCCGCCCTCTGGCCGCTGCTGCAGCCACACGCTTGAGCCCTGCGTGGCCAGCAACAGCCACCAGTGCTGCACCACCTTGGGCGGGGCTGGGCGGCGCACCGGCCAGGCCTCGGGGCGGCCTTGGGCATGGGCGGCGCAATCGGCACGCAGCGGGCACTGCTCGCAGCGCGGCTTGCCACGCACGCACACCATGGCGCCCAAGTCCATCAGCCCTTGGGTGTAGGGCGCCATGTTGGCCGGGGCCAGCGGCAGCAGCGCTTGGGCGCGTTGCCACAGCCGGCGCTGCACCGCGGCTGACTTAATGTCCTCGTCCACCGCCCAATAGCGGCCCAGCACGCGCAACACGTTGCCATCCAGTATGCAAACCGGTTGGTTAAAACACACCGAGGCAATGGCCGCGGCCGTGGAGCGACCAATGCCGGGCAAGGCCGCCAACGCTTGCCAATCGCGCGGAAACACCCCACCATGTTCGGCCACCACCTGCTTCGCGCACGCGTGCAACAAGCGCGCGCGGCGGTAGTAGCCCAGCCCAGCCCACAGTTGCAGCACCTCATCTTGCGAGGCAGCAGCCAAGGCCTGCACCGTGGGCAAGCGCGCCGTGAAGCGCTCAAAGTACTTAAGCACCGTGCCCACCTGGGTTTGTTGCAGCATCACCTCAGACAACCACACGCGATACGGCGTGCGCTGCTGCTGCCACGGCAGGTGGTGGCGACCATGGCGCCCCTGCCAGGCCACCACGCGCTCAAACACATCGGGCCGCGCGCCAGTGGCCTTTAGGTTTGGCATCGCACGCAATAAAAGGTTGACCGCTGCCCTTGCACCACGCGCCTTATGGGCGTGGCACAGTGCACGCAGGGCAGGCCCGCGCGGCCGTATACCAACGCCTCGTGCTGAAAATCACCGTAGCCGCCTTGGGTGCCCTTAAAGTCGCGCAGCGAGCTGCCACCCAGCACAATGGCGCGCTGCAGCACCTCGCGTATGGCCTGCACCAGTCGCTCAAGTCGTGGCCGTGCCACGCGCCGCGCCTGGCGCAGCGGATGAATACCGGCCCGAAACAACGACTCGCTGACGTAAATGTTGCCCACCCCCACCACCACCTGCCCGGCCAACAGCACCTGCTTGATGCTGCCGCTGCGCCCACGCAGCGCCGCGTGCAAGTAGGCCGCGTCAAACGCATCGCCCAGCGGCTCCACGCCCAAGTGCCCCAGCAACTGCTGCACCCGGGGGTGGTCCATGTGCGGCGCGTACACCACCGCGCCAAAGCGCCGTGGGTCGGTTAGGCGCAGCACACCGCGGGTGGTAAACAGGTCAAAGTGGTCGTGCACGCCAGCCTCACCCACCTCAGTGGCGCAGCGCACGCTGCCCGACATGCCCAAATGCACCAACAACACCCCTTGCGAGAGCTGCAACAGCATGTATTTGCCGCGCCGCTGCACGCTTTGAATACGTTGCCCCACCAGGCGTTGGGGCGCCACTTGCAACGGCCATCGCAACGGCTTGCCCATACGCACGGCCTCAATGGTGGCACCCAGCAAGGCCTGCTCCACCCCCATGCGGGTCACTTCAACTTCGGGTAGCTCAGGCACATGGTCTCCTTGACTCAGGGGCGATCGGACAATTGTCCGTGCCGCCGATTATGATGCGGTGCATGCGCGCCACGTTACCCCCTTTACGCCACACCCCGCGTCCATGGCACCATCGCGCCCTTGGCTGGCTCGGTGCCATTTGGCTGCTGGGCGCCTTGCCTGCATGCGCCACGCCACCGGTGGCAGCCCCTGCTGAGCCCCCGCCGGCTGCGGCCGCCACCGTCGCCACCGGAACCACCTCGGCCGCCGCGACCCGACCCGGGCGGGGGGAGGTTCGGGGGCGGGAGGGCGTCGCGCACCTGCGTGGTGGGGCGGGTGCTGTCGGCGCCGCCTC
>JALRBF010000098.1 GCA_023262365.1 Burkholderiaceae bacterium | reverse complement strand
TGAGGTCAATGACAGTTGCTGAAGCTGGAATATTCACCTTTCGTCCAGCAGCGACTATCATACCATCCTTAACCAGCATGGATCCATTTTCAACCATGTCACTTGGACTGGTATGGATGTGTCCATTTATGAATGCAAAATACCCCGCCCGCAGCCTGGCGCGTGACACCCGCTGGGGTGGGCTGCGCTCGGCGGTGTATCGGCATTACGATTTGGTGTTGTGCAAATCAAGCGCGCATGCGGCACGCTTTACCCAGGTGGGGTGCACACGGGTTGAGGTGACTGGTGAAACCCGGTTTGACCTGCCGCTGCCCCACGCCCAGTTGCAAGCGGCCCAGCCGCTGCGCGCGCATTGGGCCACGGCGGCTGGGCGGGCCGTGGTGTGTTTGGCCAGTACGGCGGTGGCCGAAGACGAGGCCTTACTGGCCGCTGCGCAACAGGTCAACCACGCCTTGACGGCGCGCGGCGTACCAGCACCGCTGTGGCTGCTGGTGCCCAGGCGCCCGGCGCGCTTTGATGGCGCGCATCAGGCTGCCCTGGCCTACCCGTGGCGGGTGGCGCGGCGCAGCGCGTGCTTGGCCACTGATCTCTCATGGCGCGGCCCAACCCCGCTCGAGCAAGCCCCCCCGCCCGATGTGTTGCTGGGTGACTCGCTGGGCGAGATGCACTTTTACTTGGCGCTGTGCGACGTGGTGGTGGTGGGCGACAGTTTTGTGCCGCGCGGTGGGCACAACATCATTGAGCCGCTGGCGCAGCAAAAGCCGGTGCTGATTGGCCCCAGCGTGACCGGTATTGAGTACCCGTTTGTTGAGGCGCAAGCCGCCGGCGTGGTGCGCCAATTGCCCGATACGCAGGCCCTGGCAGACGAACTGGTGACGTGGCTGACGCAGCCCCAAGAGCTGGCGCAGTGGCGCGCTAAAGTAGACGATTTTTTTCAGCAACACCGCCACGCCACAGCCAAGCACATGGCGGTGCTGCGCACGTGGCTGCCCCCGGCATGAAAACGGGCTCCGTGCTTGGCTGGCTCACATGGCGCGCCTACGCCACGTGCATGACACTGGCCACCCCACTGTGGCACGCGGTTTTGCGGCGGCGGTTGGCACGCGGCAAAGAAAGCCCGGCCTCACTGGCGCAAAAAACCATGCGGCACCCGGCACCACGGCCGTCTCAGCCTGTGGTGTGGGGGCACGCCGTGGGTGTGGGCGAGGCGCGCGCCTTGGCTGGTTTGTTCACGCACTTAGCCGCGGCCCTACCCGGTGTGCATTTTTTGCTCACCACACAATCGATTGGTGCGCAGGCCGCGCTGGGCCCAAACGATTTGCCGCACGCCAGCACCGTGCAAGCCGCGCCACTCGACACGCCGGCCACCGTGCAGGCGTTTTTGCGCCACTGGCAACCCGCCCTGGCCCTGTGGTGCGAGTTGGACTTGTGGCCCAACCTGGTCATGGGCACGGCCATGCGGGGCGTGCCCATGTGGCTGGTTAACGCACGTTTGTACCCGCAATCGCTGCACAAACGCCGCTGGGCGCGGGCGCTTTATGGCCACATGCTGGGGCAGTTTGCTGCCGTGTATGCGCAAAACGTGAGCACCCGCGAGGGTTTGCTGGCGCTGGGCGCGCCACCCGCGCGCACGCACCTGGGTGGCAACTTAAAGGCGCTGGCCCCGCCACCTGGTGCCGACCCGCATCGGTTAGGCGCGTGGCAACAGGCACTGGGCGGCCGCCCGCTGTGGCTCATGGTGTCGGCGCACGAAGGCGAATTTGCGTTGGCGGCCAAAGCCCACGCGGCGTTACTTGCGTTGCATCCGCAGGCCTTGTTGCTGTTGATGCCTCGCTTTCCGTCTCAAGCCACAAGCGCCCAGCGCGCCTTGCAGTTGTGCGGTGTGGCGGCTACCTTAAGCCAGTCGGTGCCGCCTCACGCCGTGGCTCAGCAGCAGGCGTTGATTATCGATGCTTGGGGTGAAGTGGGTCTTTGGGGACGCCTCACGCGCGTGGCCGCGGTGGGCGGCAGTTGGGTCAACTTGGGCGGGCACAACCCCTACGAGCCGCTTGCCTTAGGCTGCCACCTGCTGCACGGGCCACACGTGCACAACTTTGCCGAAGACTACGCGGCGTTGCTCCCCACGCAGCACAGCCAATGCGTGAACACCGCCGCCGAGTTGGCGCACGCGGTGGCGGCCACGTGGACGGCCCCGTCCACCGCCCCAACCTGGGTGGCCGCTGCTGGCCCCGCTCAGGCCATGCTGCAAGCCTTGCAGCAGGCGGCAATCAATGCAACGCGTCGGCCAGCGTCGCGTCCGGTTTAACCGCGCACAAAGTTTGCCACAGGGTGTGGCGAATCCGCTGCAACGCGGCCTCGGTTTGCCCCTCAAAGCGCAGCACCAGCACCGGGGTCGTGTTGGAGGCTCGAATTAGGCCAAAGCCATCGGGCCAATCCACGCGCAAACCATCAATGGTGCACACCTGGGCTGGCGCCTCAAACACGGCTTGCTGCACCAAGCGCTGCACCACCGCGTGCGATTCGCCCTCGGCGCAGGCCACGTTGAGCTCGGGCGTGGAGACGCTGTTGGGCAAGGCGTCAAACACCGCGGTGGCGTTGGCTTGCTGGCTTAAGATGCCAAGCAAACGCAGCGCGGCGTGGGTGGCGTCGTCAAAGCCAAACCAGCCGTCTTTAAAAAATACGTGGCCACTCATTTCGCCGCCTAAGGGGGCGCCATTTTGTGCCATGTGCGCTTTGATCAGTGAATGACCTGTTTTGTACATGTCTGGCACACCGCCGGCTTGGCGAATAAACGGGGCCAATTGTTGGGTGCATTTCACGTCAAACACAATCGGTGCGCCGGGGTGGCGGCGCAACACGTCTTGCGCAAACAACATCAGCTGCCGGTCGGGAAACACCATGCGCCCGTCGGCGGTGACCACGCCCAAGCGGTCACCGTCGCCGTCAAACGCCAAGCCCAGTTCGGCACCGTGCTGCGCCACGGCGCGCACCAAATCGGCGAGGTTCTCAGGCTTGCTGGGGTCGGGGTGATGATGCGGAAAATGTCCGTCCACCTCGCTGTACAAGGCCACCACCTCGGCGCCGAAGGCGCGCAAAATGGCTGGCGCCGAGGCTCCGGCCACGCCGCTGCCACAGTCCACCACCACGCGCATGGGGCGCGCCAAACTTAAGCCCAGGCGCACGCGCTGGGCATAGGGTTGGTCAAGCGACAAACACCGCACCCGCCCCGGTTGCGCCGCCGGTGCCAGCGACTGATGCATCAAGGCGCGCAGGCGTTCGATGGTGGGGCCGTAAATGGCCTGGCCGGCAAGCACCATCTTAAAACCGTTGTCGTCTTTGGGGTTGTGGCTGCCGGTAACTTGCACGCCACTGGCGCACACCGTGTGCGCGGCAAAGTACAGCATGGGGGTGGTTACCATGCCCACATCCATCACGTCTACACCGCCGGTAAGCAAGCCCTGCATTAGGGCCTGCGCCAGCATTGGGCCGCTTAGGCGCCCGTCGCGCCCCACCGCCACCGTGGTTTGTCCGTGCTCGCGGGCGAGCTGCGCAAACGCCAAGCCCAGGGCATACGCAAAATCGGCATCAATAACCTCGGGCACGCGGCCGCGAATGTCGTAGGCCTTAAAGGCGTGGCTGGCGTAGGTGCGCGTCATGGCGCGATGATACCGGCAGGCTCAGCGACGCCCAACCCGGCTGACCCCAGGCACCGCCTGCAGCGCGGCCAACACCTGGGGTAATGCCTTGGCACTGGCCAGTTGTAAGGTAAAGGTCATGTGCGCGGCGTCTTTCACCGAGGCGGTGTGCAGCCCAACCACGTTGATTTTGAGTCGGGCCAAGGTGTCGCTTACGTCGCGCAGCAGGCCTTGCCGGTCGCTGGCGTGCACCAACACGTCCACCTGATACATCGCATCGGCACGCCCGGCGCGTTCGCCCCACGTCACGTCAATCAGCCGCTGGCCGTGCTGACGCGCCAGGGCAAGCAGTTCGCGGCAATCGCTGCGGTGGATGCTTATGCCGCG
>JALRBF010000166.1 GCA_023262365.1 Burkholderiaceae bacterium | reverse complement strand
CCAGCGGGGCCGGCCACGACGCCATGATGCTGCACCACCTGATGCCGCAGGCCATGCTGTTTGTACGCGGCGAAAACCTCGGCATCAGCCACAATCCCCTCGAATCGACCACCAGCGACGACATGCAACTGTGCGTGGACGCCATGATGCATGTGTTGCGCCACCTCAACCCCTAAGCCCACGCCCCATGACTCCAACACCCTCCCCCTACACCGCGCTTGACGCTTGGGTTGACGCGCACTTTGACGAGCAAGTGAAGTTTTTGCAGCACCTGGTGCGCATCCCCACCGACACGCCGCCGGGCAACAACGCCCCACACGCCGAGGCCACGGCCGAGGCACTGCAGGCCTTTGGGCTAGAGGCCGAGCGCATTGAGGTGCCCAGTGCCCAGGTGCAAGCCGCGGGCATGCAAAGCATCACCAACCTAATTGTGCGCCGCCGCCTGGGCCAGGGCGGGCGCACCGTGGCCCTGAACGCCCACGGCGACGTGGTTCCCCCGGGCGAGGGCTGGCAGCACGACCCCTACGGCGGCGACATTGTGCAGGGCAAGCTGTACGGGCGGGCCGCGGCGGTGAGCAAGTGCGATTTTTCTACCTTTACCTTTGCGCTGCGCGCCCTTGAGGCCGTGCAACAAAGCCACCAGCTGGCCCTAGCGGGCGCGGTGGAGCTGCACTTTACCTACGACGAAGAATTTGGCGGCGAACTCGGGCCTGGCTACTTGCTGGCCAACGGCCACACCAAGCCCGACCTGATGGTGGCTGCGGGCTTTAGCTACCAAGTGGTTACCGCGCACAACGGCTGCTTGCAGCTGCAGGTTACGGTGCACGGCCGCATGGCGCACGCGGCCATTCCCGAAACCGGCGTAGACGCGCTGCAAGGCGCCACGCATTTGCTCAACGCCTTGTACGCCACCAATGAGCGCAACCGCACCATCAAGTCGCAAGTTGAGGGCATTGACCACCCCTACCTTAACGTGGGGCTAATCGAAGGCGGCACCAACACCAACGTGATTCCGGGCAAGGTGGTATTTAAGCTGGACCGGCGCATGATTCCAGAAGAAGACCCAACCCAAGTTGAGGCCGAACTGCGCGCCCTGCTCGACGCCGAGGTGGCACGCTTTAACGCCACGCGCCACGACGAAGGCATTCGCATTGACGTGCAACGCATGCTGCTGGCGCGCGCCATGCAACCGCTGCCGGGCAACGCCCCCCTGGTGCAGGCCTTGCAACACCACGGCAGCGAGGTGTTTGGCGAGCCCATTGCGGCACTGGGCACGCCGCTTTACACCGACGTGCGGTTGTACGTGGAGCGCGGTATTCCCGGCGTTATTTATGGCGCGGGGCCGCGCACGGTGCTCGAATCGCATGCCAAACGCGCCGACGAGCGCATTGACTTGGCCGACCTGCAGCGCGCCACCAAGGTCATGGCCCGCGCGCTGCTGGACTGGATGACGCCGGCGGCCTGAGCCGGCGCGCGTGTCGCATCGTAGGGCTTGTGCGGCACCGATTGGGTGCCCTGCGCCCGGCCGTAGCGACCCAAACGGGGACGTATGCCCTGCCGCGGTGCTGGTGCAGCCCATGCAGCCCATGCAAGCCAACTT
>JALRBF010000164.1 GCA_023262365.1 Burkholderiaceae bacterium | reverse complement strand
AATAGGTGTAAACCCTGTGATAATGATCCTTTTTTCAAAGCACTAAGCTAATAAAATTTAAATTGAACACAATCAACAAAGTGGTTTACCAGTCTTTGATTGAATTTAAAAGTATTGTTTTATATAAGTGCTTTTGATATGATATTCTCATTGACTGGCATTCAGACTAATAATAAGAACATTACAAGTAGGCAAACATCTACACCTGTTTCTACTGCTGCACCTAAACAGAGCTTTTCACAAGACTCCAACAGAGCTATTGGCAATGAACTAAGCCAAAGAAAAGAAGCTATTTCTTTATTTAGTCAAGTTTTAGCTCCTGTTGCGTTAGCCTTGTCTTCAGTTGCATTACTCTTTACAACCTTGAAAACAAACCCAAAGGTTTGACAGCATAAAAACAATTTTAGGTTAATGTTAATCTGAGCTCAAACCATGTTCTTCAACATAGTTACTGTAATGAAGTAAAAGACCTTGTGAAGTCCTACTTGTAAAGTCTCCTTTATTTACGCTTGTAATCAACCTTGAGAAATCTTGAGAGCTGAGTTCTGCCCTTAGATTACTCTCTGGTACATCCAAACTAGGTATCAAAGCAAAAAGAGGTTTACGATATTCAGGTTCGGATTTAAATAGACCAGAAATACTACTAATTGCTCCACCATAAAAACCATCTTTGACTTCCACTGGATATTCATAAGTGGTTTTACGATATCTAACTTCGCAATTATAGTCCAACAAGCGTTCGGCGCCACGTGGATCTGGCATAAGTTTGTATGGCCACATAAAAGTACAAGCATTGCCACGGTGCACTAAGCTAGGAGACTCAGGTCATGCCAGTGAATTTGCCCCCTCCCACGGCGCAATCGCTCAAGCCAGTGGCTGGGCTGGACATGGCCGCGGTGGCCGCTGGTATTCGTAAATCGGGGCGCGATGACTTGGTGTTGATGCGCCTGTGCCCGGGTGCCATGGTGGATGCGGTGTTTACCCAAAACCGCTTTTGCGCGGCACCGGTGCAGGTGGCGCGGGCGCACTTGGCCGCCGGGGTTGGCGTGCGTGGACTGGTGATTAACACCGGCAACGCCAACGCCGGCACGGGCCTAACCGGCCTGCAGCACGCCAAGCGCATGGCGCAGGCCGCGGCGCAGGCGCTGGGGGTAGCGCCCGAGCAGGTGTTGCCGTTTTCGACTGGCGTCATACTGGAGCCGTTACCCATTGAGCGCATCGAGGCGGCGCTGCCATCGGCGGTACCGGCCTTGCACGCCGATGCCTGGCTTGCCGCAGCACGCGGCATCATGACCACCGATACCCAGCCCAAAGGCTACAGCCAACAGCTTGAACTGCAGGGGCAGGTGGTAACCGTCACGGGCATTGCCAAGGGCTCGGGCATGATCCGGCCCAACATGGCCACCATGCTGGGCTACTTGGCCACCGATGCGGCCGTGGCCCCCGAAATGATGCAAGGCTTGGCCCAGCGCTTGGCTGATGCGTCGTTTAATCGTGTCAGCGTAGACGGCGACACCTCGACCAACGACAGCATGGTGGTCATGGCCACAGGGCAGGCCCAGGTCACGGTAAGCACATGGCAAAGCCCGGACGGACAAGCGCTATGGCGGGCCTTGCTTAGCGTGGCGCAGCAGTTGGCGCAGGCCTTGGTGCGCGACGGCGAGGGCGCAACCAAGTTTATTACCATACACGTGGAAGGCGCCCAACACAGCGCCGAAGCCCTGCAAGTGGCCTATGCCGTGGCGCATTCGCCGTTGGTTAAGACCGCATTTTTTGCCAGCGACCCCAACCTGGGGCGAATTTTGGCCGCCGTGGGCTACGCTGGTGTGGACGACCTCGATGTGTCCCGGGTTGAGGTGTTTTTGGACGACGTGCACGTGGCCACCGCAGGGGGCCGACACCCCGCGTACCGCGAAGCCGACGGCGTGCGCGTGATGCAACAAAGCGACATCACCGTTCGCTTGGTGTTGGGCCGCGGCGTGGTGAGCGAAACGGTGTGGACTTGCGACCTCAGCCACGATTACGTCTCGATTAACGCCGATTACCGATCATGAGCCCAACCACCGACCTGACGCAAGCGTTGCTGCGACGCGCCGACGAGGCGCTTGCCTTGTTACGCCGGGCCGTGCCGCAGCCCCTGCAAGCGCCTGATTGGGCAGCGTCTTCGGCATTTCGTTATCGGCGCCGTGGCGGGCAGGCCCTGCTTGAACCCGTGGCCCACGTGGCCCACATTGCCTTTGATGACCTCAAAGAAATTGAATCGCAAAAAGAAAAAATCCGCCGCAACACCGAGCGCTTTGTGCGCGGCTTGCCTGCCAACAACGTGCTGCTAACCGGCGCGCGTGGCACTGGCAAGTCGTCGCTGGTTAAGGCGTGCTTGCAAGCCTACGCCAGCCGCGGGCTGCGCTTGATTGAGGTGGACAAGTCTGACTTGGTTGACCTGCCCGACATTGCCGACGTGGTGTTTGGCCGGCCCGAGCGGTTTGTGGTGTATTGCGACGACTTAAGCTTTGAGGCCGGTGACCCGGCGTACAAGGCGCTTAAATCCATGCTGGACGGCTCGGTGGCCGCCACCGACTCCAACGTGCTGGTGTACGCCACGAGCAACCGGCGCCACTTGCTGCCCGAGACGATGAAAGACAACCTTAGCAGCACCACCAGCGACGACGGCGAGATTCATCCGGGCGAGGGGGTGGAAGAAAAAATCTCGCTCTCTGAGCGCTTTGGTTTATGGATTAGCTTTTACCCTTTTAGCCAAGACGAATACCTTGCCGTGGTGGCGCAGTGGCTCCACGCGCATGGCTTGTCGGCCGCGCAAATCGAGGCCGCGCGGCCCGAAGCCTTGCTTTGGGCGCTTGAGCGCGGCGCACGCAGCGGCCGGGTGGCCATGCAGTTTGCCCGGCAATACCTTGATGGCTGAGCCCAGCCTTGGCTAGCCGACTCGAGGTGGCCGTGGGGGTGCTGTGTCACCCCGAGCAAGGCGTGCTGCTAACCACCCGACCGCCCGGGCGCGTGTTTGCCGGGTATTGGGAGTTTCCGGGCGGCAAGCTCGAACCGGGCGAAACCCTGGTGCAGGCGCTGTGCCGTGAATTGTTTGAAGAAATTGGCATCGACGCCCACACCCTGCTGCCGTGGCGTGTGCAAGAGGTGGACTACGACCACGCCTTGGTGCGTTTGCACGTGTTTCAGGTGTGGGGCTGGCATGGCACGCCGCACATGCGCGAAGGGCAGCGTTGCGCATGGACAAGCCTGCCCACCGCGCTCAAGCCGGTGTTGCCGGGCACCGTGCCGCTGCTTGAGGCGCTCGCGCACGAATCGGTGGACGGCTTGCCTGTTCCGCCAGCAGCCAACCCGCAAGATTCTCGCGCTTAAACCGGCGGTGGGACGCCGTGCGGTTACGCGTGGTCGGGGTCGCTGGGGTCGGGTGGAGCGGCCTCTACCCTAAATTGTTCGCTGGCCCAGGCGCCGAGGTCAATGTTTTTGCATACCTCGGTGCAAAACGGCCGGTACGGGTTGGACGGCCCGTACACCGAGGGTTGACCGCAGCTGGGGCAGCGCACCGTGTGCGCAGCAAATTGGCCTTGTGTTGCTTGCCCTTTGTCCATTACCCGCCTAGTTACAAAGCGACAACGTGAAGTGAATGTCGCGGCCATCGGCCACGCAGCGCAAGTCGTCTTGCAGCAGCGCCCAGCGTACATTCACCAGCAAGCGGTTGGCGCTGATTTCGGGCACCGCGTCGTCGCGGTCTTGCGGCAGTTCAATACGCAGCAGTTGGTAGCTTCGGCCCTGAGGCAGGGGTTGTTGAAACTGCCCGCCCACGGCCACCACCGAGACGGTCTCGGCGTTGTCACGCAGCATGCCCAGCAACAGCCGCAGCGCATCGGACATGGGCTTGAAGTGCGCCGCCCAGGCCTCGAGATGCACGCGGCGATGGGCCGCGGGCAGTTGCCGCCAGCGGTGGTAGGCCGGCATGTCAAACGAGCACGTGCCCGCCGGAATGCCAATGCGGCCACGAATGGCGTTGAGCCACTCGGACTCTGACAACGCCTGCCCCGGTTTACCCGTGCTTTGCGCCAGCGCCGTGTGGCTTTTTTCGATGTGTTGCAGCAACGCCGCGAGCACCGCCTCGGAGATGGCCGGGTTGCCCTTGAACCCACTAAGCGCCATGCGCTGGCGCTCAAGGTCTTTGATTAAGTCGCCCTTGATGTCGCTGCGGTTGGCCATTTCTTGCAGGTCAAACAACACCTGAATGGCCGCGTGGTGGCTTACCGCGTCGTCGCGCACCATCAGGTCGTGCAGCCGCTGCAGCAGCTCTTCGGCGCGCAAGTAGGTGCGAGTTTTTTCGCTCAGGGGGTATTCAAAAGTCGTCACTAACCGTCATTACCGTTGGTTTGGCGCAGGCTTGGGCGTGGCGGCACAAGGCCGGGGCTGCGCGTCATGATAAGCCCAGACGCCCCGCCAGTGCCTGAATTTGGGCTTGTAGGGGCGCTATTTCTTGGGTGTCGTTTCTAATCACCACATCGGCAATGCGCCGTCGCGCCTCGGGGCTGGCTTGCTGGCTGATCCATTGACGTACGGTGGCTTCGGGCAATTGGTTGCGTTGGCATACGCGTTGCACCTGAAGCGCCTCGTCGCACTCCACCACCATGACGCCACACAAGCGGTTGCGCCACTGGGGTCCTTCGGCCAGCAGCGGAATGTCGCAAATCACCACCGGGGCCTGGCTGTGCTCAATGGCCTGCACCATGCCCTGGCGCACCAGCGGGTGCACAATCGCTTCAAGCGTGCGTTTGGCCGTGGGTTGGGTAAGGATGAGTGCGCGCATGCGCTCGCGCTCAAGCGCACCATCGGGCGCGAGGCACGAGGGGCCAAACGCCTGCGCAATGGCCGGCATGGCCGCGCCGCCTGCGGCAGTGGCCGCGCGCGACAGGGCATCGGCATCCACCACCTCGGCGCCAAGGGCGGCGAGCAACCGGGCCGCCGTGCTCTTGCCGCTGCCTATGCCCCCCGTTAGCCCCCATGCCTTGCCACCTGCCATGTGCCCACTGTAGCGCAGCTGGCTTATTGCAGCAGGTTGCCCAAATCAAACAGGGGCAAATACATGGCCAGCACCAAGGTGGCCACCATGGCGCTCATGAGCAGCACCAATGTCGGCTCGAGCACGCGGCTAAGGCGCTGCAGCGCGCTTTGGTACTGTTGCGCCAACAATTGTGCGCACTGCCCCAGTGTGTGGGACAGTTGGCCGGTTTGTTCGCCCAGCTTCACCATTTGAATCTGCGTGGCGGCAAACATCGGCTCGCGTGCAAGCGCCCGGTGGCACGGGCTACCCTGTGCCACGCGTTGCACCACGCGGGCCGTGGCGGCACGCAACGGCAGTTGGGGGGCGTTTTGCCCGGTGAGGCGCAACGCCTGCAGCAACGGCACCCCGGCCTCTAGTAAGGTGGCCAAGGTGTACGCCCACTCGGCCATGGCCACGCAGCGCCCCAGGTGGCGCAGGCCCCACAGGTGCCACAGCGCCGGGCTGGCGGTGCCGTGCACGCGTTGCTGGCGCCACAGCCACACCGCCGCCAGCGGCAACACCAGCAACAAGTAGGGCGTGGCCACGCGCAGGGCTTGGCTTAGGGCAATCACCATTTGGGTCAGCGGCGGCAGCGCGCGGCCTTGGGCGCTGAATTCGGCGGCCAAGTCGGGTATGACCCACTGGGTCATGAACCACAGGCTTAGGCCACTGGCCAATAGCAACAGCAAAGGGTAGGCCGTGGCTACGCCGAGCTGACGCCGCCACTGCAGCCGCTGCTGGCTGCGCTGGGCCAGGCGGTGCAGTGCCTGGGCCAGTGCCCCGCTGGCCTCGGCGCCGCGAACGGTGCCAAGGTAGGTGGCGTCAAAAACCCGGGGGTATTGGCCAAGCGCGGCAGACAGTGGCATGCCGCGCTGCACCTGCTGCATGATTTGTTGCGTCCACTGCGCTGACTTGCGCGGGCTTGAGTCGGCGTGCATGGCCTCAAGTGCCACAAGCAGCGGCACGCCGGCGCCAAGCAAACACGCCAGCTGGGTCGTCCACCACCGGGCCGCGGCGGCGCTGGGCGCGCGCCCGGTCATGGCGGGTCATCGGCTGGGGTTTGCGTCAGCGCCTCGTCGATGCTGGTGAGCCCCTCGCACACCCGGGCGCGCGCCTGTTCGCGCAGCGTGCCCACGCCTTGGCGCTGGGCCTCTTGGCGCAGTTGCCGCGCGCTGGCGCTTTGCAGCACGGCTTGTTCCAAGCCATGGGTAACGGGCATGAGCTGAAACACCCCCACGCGCCCACGGTAGCCCTGGTGGCAGCGCGCGCAGCCCACTGGGGCAAAGGCTTGCTGCTGGGCGCTTAGGTCAAGCCCCAAGGCCTGACCGTGCGGGTGCGCTTGACCCAGGGGCACGCGGCAGTGCGGGCAAAGCCGGCGTAGCAGCCGCTGGGCCACAATAAGCCGCACGCCAGAGACCACCTGATACGCCGGCACCCCCATGTGCAGCAGGCGCAGCCAGGCCGAGGGCGCATCACGCGTATGCAACGTCGAGAGCACCAAGTGCCCGGTTTGCGCCGCGCGCATGGCCATGTTGGCGGTGTCGTTGTCGCGAATTTCGCCCACCATCAGCACGTCGGGGTCTTGGCGCAGCACCGCGCGCAAGGCGTGGGCAAAGGTCAGGCCAATACGCTCGTGAATGTTGACTTGGGTCACCCCAGGGAGGCGAATTTCGGTGGGGTCTTCAATGGTGGCCAGGCTTAAGTGGCTTTGGTTTAGGCTTTGCACGCACGCGTACAGCGACACCGTTTTGCCACTGCCCGTGGGCCCAGTAAACATCACCAAGCCGTGGCCCTCGGCTAGGCTTTGCCGCAGTTGCTGGGCTTGCTCGGGTTGCAGCCCAAGGGCGTCAAGTGCAAGATTTTGCACCTGCGTATCGAGCACGCGCACCACCAGGTTTTCGCCATAAATGGTGGGTAGGGTGCTGATGCGGTACGAGCACTGAGGCTTGCCCAGGGTGTGGCCGGCAAGTTCGCCGTCTTGCGGCAGGCGCCGCTCGGCAATGTCAAGGTTGGCCAAAATTTTGATGCGTGAGAGCACCGCCTCGCCAATGGCTGGGGCGGGGCCGGGCTGCTCGTGCAGCAAACCGTCTACCCGCAAACGCACCCGCAGCGCACCGTGGGTGGATTCCAGGTGCACGTCCGAGGCCCCCAGCTGGTGCGCGTGCGCCAGCAGTTGGCTTAGGTAGCGGCTGGAGTCCGCCAGGTCATACGCATCAAAAACCATTCATTCATCGCCAATAAACCCATGGCAAAGAATTATAAAGGTTTCTATTTTTTGTTTAGCCAGTGAATGGCTTGATTGAGCCCGCCCAGCGTCAGCGGCACCATGCGCTCGTCTACCAGTTGACGCATCACGTCAATGCTTTGCCGGTAGGCCCACACGCCTTGCGGTTCGGGGTTGATCCACACAAACTTGGGAAACGCTTGCGTCAGCCGCTTAATCCAGGCCGCACCCGGTTCTTCGTTGTTGTATTCCACGCTGCCGCCGGGTTGCAAAATTTCGTAGGGGCTCATGGTGGCGTCGCCCACAAAAATCAGCTTGTGATCTTTGTTGTACTTGCGTATCACGTCCCAGGTGGGAAATTTTTCGGCAAACCGGCGGCGGTTGTTTTTCCACAAGTAGTCGTACACGCAGTTGTGAAAGTAAAAAAACTCCAGGTGCTTCATTTCGGCACGCACCGCCGAAAACAGCTCCTCCACCCGCTGCACGTGCTCGTCCATGGTGCCGCCCACGTCCATCAGCAGCAGCACCTTCACGCGGTTACGCCGCTCAGGGCGCAGCCGAATATCGAGCAAGCCCGCGTTGGCGGCGGTACCCCGAATGGTGCCGTCTAAGTCGAGTTCGTCGGCGCTGCCTTCGCGGGCGAACACGCGCAGGCGGCGCAACGCCACCTTTATGTTGCGCGTGCCTAGCTCTTGCTGGTCGTCGTAGTCGCGGTAGCTGCGTTGCTCCCACACTTTTACGGCGCTGCGGTTGCCCCCTTGACCGCCGATGCGCACCCCTTGCGGGTTGTGGCCGCCGTGGCCAAAGGGCGAGGTCCCGCCCGTGCCTATCCACTTGTTGCCGCCGGCGTGGCGGTCTTTTTGCTCTTGCAGCCGCTCTTGCAAGGTGCGCAGCAACGCGTCCCAGTCCAGCTTGGGTGCGTTGGCCTTTTGCTCGGGCGAGAGCAAACGCTGCAATTCCTGACGCAGCCAATACGCCGGAATGTCGCGCGTGAAGTCGGCCACCTGTGTGACGCCCTTAAAGTAAGCGGCAAAGGCACGGTCAAATTTGTCGTAGTGGCGCTCGTCTTTGACCAACGTGGCGCGGCTGAGATGATAAAAATCTTCCATGCTTGCGTGGCCCGGCTGTTGTGGGCCAATGACGCCCTCGGCCAGGGCTTGCAGCAGCAACAAATACTCCTTCACCGACACCGGCACTTGCGCGGCGCGTAGCGTGAAAAAGTAGTCAATCAGCATGGTGTGGTGGGTGTCTTAGCGGTTGCGGTTTTGCATGGCCACGAGTTTTTCAAACAGCGTGATGTCTTGCTCGTTTTTTAGCAAGGCCCCCACCAGTGGCGGAATCGCCACTTGATTTTCTTCGGTGTGCAAAGCCTCCGCGGCAATGTCCTCGGCCATGAGCAGCTTGAGCCAGTCCAGCATTTCTGAAGTGCTGGGCTTTTTCTTTAGCCCCGGCAGTTGGCGAATGTCGTAAAAGGTTTTGAGCGCGGCCCGAAGCAAGTTGTCTTTGAGGTTAGGAAAGTGCACATCCACAATTTGCTGCAGTGTGCGCGCATCGGGAAACTGAATGTAGTGAAAAAAGCAGCGACGCAAAAAAGCATCGGGCAGCTCTTTTTCGTTGTTTGACGTAATGAGCACCACCGGCTTGTGCTTGGCGCGAATCAACTCGCGCGTTTCGTAGCAGTAAAACTCCATGCGGTCAATTTCGCGCAACAAGTCGTTGGGAAATTCAATGTCCGCTTTGTCAATTTCATCAATCAGCAGCACCGTGGGTTGCTCGGCGGTAAAGGCCTCCCACAGCACGCCCTTGACAATGTAATTGGCAATGTCATGCACCCGCTCGTCGCCTAATTGCGAGTCGCGCAAGCGGCTCACCGCGTCGTACTCGTACAAGCCCTGCTGCGCCTTGGTGGTGGACTTGATGTGCCACTGCAGCAGCGGCATGCCCAGGCTTTGCGCCACCTGCTCGGCCAGCATGGTTTTGCCGGTACCGGGCTCGCCCTTAACCAGTAAGGGGCGTTGCAAGGTAATGGCGGCATTCACCGCCAGCATCAGGTCTTGGGTGGCAATGTAAGTGGATGAACCTTCAAAACGCATGGGGAAAAAGTCCTGTGATTGTCAGTGGGGTGCAAGGGGCAAAGATATAATCAATGGGTAATGCTTAACAAATCCCTGAAGTCAAGAGGTTGATGATGGTGAAATTTTTCTCGCATGTGGTCGCCGTGGCGACGTGCGCCGGGTGGCTGGCAACAGGCGCTTGGGCACAAACGCCAGCCGGCAACGTGCAGGCTGGCCAAAGCAAGGCGGCCATGTGCATAGGGTGCCATGGTATCGCAGGCTACCAAAGCTCTTTTCCCGAGGTTCACAAGGTACCCAAAATTGCGGGCCAAACCGCCGGGTACCTGCAAGCCGCGCTGCTGGCCTACCAAACCGGCGAGCGCAAGCACCCCACCATGCGTGGCATTGCGGGCTCGCTCAGCGCGCAAGACATGGCCGACCTGTCGGCCTTTTACGCCCAGCTTGCACCCGCGACCACCGTGGCCGAGCAAGCCCCGGCCGCCCCTGCCAAGGTGCAGGCCTTGTTGGCCCGAGGCGGCTGCGTGGCCTGCCACGGCGCCAACTACAACAAACCGCTGGCCCCCAGCTACCCCAAAGTGGCCGGACAACACGCCGACTACCTGTACGTGGCGCTTAAGTCGTACCAAGTGCAAGACAACGCCGTGGTGGGGCGTGGCAACGCCATCATGGGTGGTGTGGCCAAGCAGTTCACGCTTGGCGAACTCAAGGCCATGGCCAACTACCTCGGGGGCCTGTCTGGCGACTTGGCGGTGGTGCCGCAATCGCGCTGGCGCTAGTTAGGCCAACCCAGGCCTAGGGGCTTGCCCCAGGCGCGGCAAACTTAAGCCTGGGCTTGCCCCAGGCGCTGCAAACCGCGCACATAGGCGGCCCCATCAGGCGCCGCGCCCTGTTGGCTGCTGGCGCGCAGCACATCGTTTAAGCATTCCATGGCTGCGTGGTGCGCCTCGTGCTCGCTGCCCATGCGCTGCGCAAGCTGCTGCAAGGCTTGGCGCACGCCCGGTGGCTGATCGATGCTGCACTGCTCGGTAATGGCCAAGTGCATGGACAAGTGCAAAAAGGCCGCATCGGCCGCCGGCTGCCCCATGCTTTGCAAGGCCGCGGCCTCGCTGCTTAACCACGGGTGGTAGGCCGGGTGCGCCAGCACCCAAGGGGCCGCCAACGCCTGCGCGCCCTCAAGTGGCAAGGCTTGCTGCGCGCGCTGCAGAGCCTGAGAAAAAAACCGCCGCACATCGGCTTGGCTGGGTTCAAACATGGGGCACACCGGTGCGCGGGTGCGCCGCGCGGGGTTGGTTACACTCAAGCCATGTTATCAAGGCCGTTGGCCTGTTGGGAGCGAAAAAAATGAGCCAAGCGTGGATTTGTGATGCCGTCCGTACCCCCTTTGGCCGCTACGGCGGCTGTTTGTCGTCGGTGCGAGCCGACGACCTGGGGGCCGTGCCCATGCGTGCGCTGCTGCAGCGCCACCCCGAGTTAAACTCCGCTGCCATTGACGACGTGTGGTACGGCTGCGTCAACCAAGCCGGCGAGGACAACCGCAACGTGGCGCACATGTCCA
>JALRBF010000159.1 GCA_023262365.1 Burkholderiaceae bacterium | reverse complement strand
GAGCCCTATACGGCGCGGTAGCAAAGCGGTTATGCACCGGATTGCAAATCCGAGTAGGTCGGTTCGACTCCGGCCCGCGCCTCCAAGCAAAATCAAGGCGTTGGACAATCTTCGGGGGTTGGCCTTCTTTTTTTGCACCTGCCGTAGGTGACGATTAAGCCCCGGGCCACACCCGCCTCCCTTTAGCCCCTTGCCAATCAGGGTATACCCTAAACGCAATCACATACCCCGTTGGTCTCCAGGCCTGTCACCCTCGTTTCTTGGGGCATAGGGCTTTAACCGTAGTATCTCCAGCGCCGACAAGCCGTCGGCGCAAAACACACAAAAAATGGAGACAGCAAACATGCGCACAAATTTACTTAAACAGATGCTTGTGGCCGCTGTGGCTGCAACAATGGGATACGCCCACGCTTTTCCCAATGGGCCGGTAACGATTGTGGTTGGTTACGGCGCTGGTGGAGGCACCGACACGGTGGTGCGGTCGCTGGCCAAGCCGCTGAGTGAGGCGTTGGGCGTGACCGTTTTGGTTCAAAACGCCCCTGGTGCCGGCGGCGGTGTGGCAGCAAGCAAGGTGGCCGCTGCAGCCGCCGATGGCCAAACTATTGTGGCCACCACGTCGTCCACGTTTTCACTTGAGCCGCAAGCGATGAAGACGGCATACAGCGACTCCGACTTCGTCCATGTGGCCACCATTTCACAATTTCAAGGTGCCATGTTTACCAAGGCAGACAAGCCCTACAACAGCTTGGCCGAATTGGTAGCCCAAGCCAAGAAGGAAAACAAGCCGATCAAATTCGCGTCTTTCTTTTTAGTTGATAAGCTCTTAATGAGTTACATCGGCAAAAAAGAAGGGGTGAAAATGATCGCCATGCCGGTCAAAGGCGGCAATGGTGCCGTCAAGGCGGCCTTGGCTGGCGACGTAGATATAGCTTACTCGGGTGGCTCTTGGGCGCCTCACGTTGCCAGCGGCGCAGCCAAGACCATCTTCGCCACTTCTTACGATCGTTTGAAATTAGTCCCAGACTTGGTGTCGATGAAAGACTTGGGCTACACCATTGGTACCACCAGTTTCCTCACCTTGTCGGTGGCTAAGGGCACACCACCCGCAGTGGTCGAAAAGTTGTCGGCCGCGATTAAAAAAGCGTCTGCAGACGAGCAAATGCGGCAAGCAGCGCTGACGCGCAACATGGACCCGACGTATCAGGACGCTGCCGCTACCACGGCGCTGATTGCGACCGAAGCAAAGGCTTTTGCCGAAATGCTAAAAGCGCAGGATTGAAGCCCTAACCACCCGCGGCTTGGGCTTAAAGGCCGCGGGTGTACCCGCCATCCACATTGATGGCGGCGCCGTTGATGTAAGCGGCTTTGTTTGAGCACAAAAAGGTGACCATGTGGGCAACGTCGGCGGGTTGGCCGAAGCGTTGTACACCCAAACGGTTGCGCACCGTTTCTTTGGCTTCATCAACCGAGCAATCAAGCTCGGCTTGCACCTTAGCGATTATTTTTCCAAGCCGCTCGGTTTCAATAAATCCTGGGTGAATGGTGTTGATGCGAACATTTTTTTCAATGCCACGCTCGGCCAAGGCTTTACCAAAGTGATGCAAGGCCGAGTTGACGGGGCCACCAATCGTAAATTCCCATGACGGGGTATGCGCACCGACGCCGCCAATGTTAATAATGCTCCCTTGGGTCTCACACAACGGGCCCCAGGCTTCGCGGCAGAGCCTTACCGCGGCGTGTAACTTGAGTTGAAAGCCATCGAGCGCATCCTCGTCAGATAACGTTTCAAAGTCACCGCGTTTAGTGGCGCCTGCGCAATTGACCAAAATATTCAGCGCGCCCTTCCAGGCCAACACGCCTTTAACCACGCGGCTGGGGGCTTGGGCTTGAACCAAGTCCTCGGATACCCACTGAATGGGCCCGGCCAGGCCTTGGTGTTTTTGACTTAATTCGGCGAGCTTTTGCGCGTTTCTGCCAACCGCAAAAACCGCGCACCCTTGCGCGGCAAGGTCGGCAACAATCGCTTCGCCAATACCCCCCGTTGCGCCGGTAACGATTGCAACTTTGTTCACAAAATCGTTTGTCTGCATTTGTTTGGATTCTTTCAGAGAGCTTAGTTATGGGAAATGGTTTGAACAATCGTTTGGGCAAAATGGTGGGCGAGTGGGTCGGTATCCAAGCCCGCCGATTTTTCTACCAATGCGCGTACGCGCGCCTCAACATCGGCGCCACTAAGCGCCAAGCGCAGCTTATTGGCCAAATCGGTGGTTCGCATGGGTTGGGATAAGCTGCCTAAGCCCTTGATTGTGGTGTTGGCGTATGCTTCCCCCGACGTCAGCCTAACCGTAATGGCAGCGGATTCAACATCCAAGCTGTCGTCTTGGGTCAGGCGAACTTTATTCCGCAATCGTATAACGGCAGGGTGCTGCATGGTTTGCCGCTCAAAGCTCGCACCCGTAATCAATCCCTGAACCAATGCCGCTGCTACCGTGTGTTGGGTACTTAGCCGAGCATCAATGGGGTGGGCTGGCTCCGGTCTGTCGGTGCGCTTGAGCAGTAAGGCATGACCCCTTACTTCGATGGACTCGATGGCATCCACCAAAATATTGCCCTCCCGGTATAGGGTCAGGGCCGCGTCAATTACCGGGTTGAGCACCACGCCCACGGGGTAAGGCTTGTAAGCCACTTGCAAAATTTGCCAAGTGTCTCCCAGGCCTTCGGTCAGCTGTGCGGGCTGTGGCTTTTGGCATAAAACACGTAAAAAGCCATAGGTGCCGCCCAAAGGGTCGGCCGGCCCGGTCAAGCCTTGTTGCGCAAATTCGGCAGCGAGCAGGCCATCGCGCGCCGCGGCCCCAACCGCGAACGCTTTGGCTTGGCTGGCCAAGTTTTCAATCAGTCCACTGGCTTGCCCCGCGGCAATGGCCATCGCGTCTCGCGTTTGCGATGGGCTGAGCTTGAGCAGCAACGCCGCGCTAACCGAGGCACCGACCACGCCACACGTGGCGGTGATGTGGTGGCCCTTTTGGTAATGCTCAGGATGCACAGCGTTACCCAAGCGGCACATCACTTCGTAACCTATAAGAATGGCTTTTATGATTTCTGACGCGCTGGATTCACGCTCTTGCGCCAGCGCCATTACCACGGGCACGATCACCGAGCACGGATGGATGATGGTTGGGACGTGTGTGTCGTCAAAGTCTTGGGCGTTGCCTGCCACGGCGTTTAAGAAAACGGCGTCGCGAATGTCAAGCGGCTCGTTAAGGCCCACACACCCGTGTGGCCCAGGGTGGGAGCGCAACGCCACGCCCCGGTGAATATTTTGCCAAACGGGGTCTTTGCAACCGTGGGCAGCCGCTGCAGAATAGCCCAGCAGCGTTTGCTTCACTGCCTCGGTCACCTCGGGTGGCCAGGTCACGCCTGGGTCGGTCACAAAGGCCGATAGCGTGTCGGTGACGTTGTCTGCGGTGGTGCTCATGAAACGGGAGGGGTTGTGCTGGCGTGTGTCCACTCGTGGACACGCGTCAATGGGTGGTGTGAATTATGATGCCAAAAGACACACGTGTGCTCGCCGTGAAACCCATGTGGGGCAGAAATGCGAAAAGCTGATTTCCTAGGGTCGCTGATTTGGCTGGGGTTTGGTTTATCCATGCTCTTTCACATCATTCCCACGCATGTGGAGTCGGGGCGGTGGTACGGTCTGTCGCCACACTTCTACCCGCAATTGATTTCGGGCTTAATCATAGTTTTCTCGCTGCTTATGCTTAGCACTTGTGTGCTCAAGCCCAACCGGTACCAAGGGCAAACGCTGGATTTAAGTTGGCGTCGGTTTTTTCAATTTCTTGTTTTTTTGTTAACCGTGGCACTTGGTTTTGCGTTAATTGCACGGTTGGGGACGCTGCTGGGTGCGCCTTTGTTGATTGCCGCAATCGCATTGCTGATGGGGGAGCGGTCGTGGGTCAAGATTGTCGCAACGGCAACGCTGCCCGTGGCGGTGGCGTACCTCTTGGTGCGCTACATCCTCCTGACGTCTTTGCCGTAACCCCATGCTGGACGCCCTTGCGCAAGCCATAAGCAGTGCCTTGAGTTGGCAGGTGCTGTGGTACCTTGTGATAGGAGTTTTTATTGGTTATTTGGTTGGTGCCTTACCAGGCATGAACCGAACCACCGCAATTGCCTTGCTGTTGCCCTTTACCGTTGATTTGTCGCCGCTGGTGGCTTTGTCGTTTTTAATCGGCATCAATAAGGGCGGCGCCGCGGGTTCTGCAGTCTCGGCGATTTTAATTAACGTGCCCGGCGAGCCATCATCGGTGGTAACCACCTTGGACGGCTACCCGATGTCACGCCAAGGCAAGTCCCGCAAAGCGCTACAAATCGGCTTGATTGCATCGGTACTCGGCGACTTGTTTGCAACGATGGTGTTGATCGTGCTGACCGCGCCGTTGGCCAAAATCGCCCTAGGCACGGGGCCCATCGAGCTGTCGGCGCTGCTGATTTTTACTATGACATTCATCGCCGCCGCGTCGGGTACCTCGTTTTACAAGGGCATCCTCTCTGGGCTTATGGGGTTGCTGCTGGCAACCGTGGGGCTGGACCCTGAGACTGGCCTGCCGCGCTTGACCTTTGGTTACCTCGAGCTGCAAGACGGCATTCCACTGTTGGCGGTTGCCATTGGCACGCTTGCGCTTGCTGAAATATTTGTGCAAACCGATAGAGGGCGCCACGGCATGTATGACCGGCAGCCGCCGTCGGCAAGTACAACGCGGGACGACCGTTTGAGCTTTGCCGAATTCAAAGCCATTACGCCGGCTATTTTTAAGGGCTCAATCGTGGGTATTGGCGTGGGCATCTTGCCAGGCCTAGGGGCCACCTTGTCGTCGTTTCTTGGTTACAACTGGGTTAAGCGAACATCAAAAACACCCGAGTTGTTTGGGGCTGGCGCGCCCGAGGGTGTGGCCGCGTCCGAGTCGGCCGACAACGCGTCGGTGCCTGGTAGTCTGGTGCCGGTTTTTGCCATTGGCTTGCCGGGCAGTTTGTCCACCGCGTTGCTTATGGGCGCTTTTATGATGCACGGCATCACACCTGGGCCGTTTTTGTTGCGTGACGATTCGGCGCTTGTCTACGGCATATTCATTGCGATGATGATGGCCTCAGTCGTGTTGCTTGTTGTGGGCTATTTTGGGCAACAGTTTTTTTCAAAAATCATATTGGCCGGCGACCGGGTGATTTTGCCCATCATTGTTTTCTTTTGCTTTTTAGGCGCTTACCTCGAGAGCGCAAGCATGTTCAGCGTGTTCCTGATGTTGGGCTTTGCGGTGGCTGGCTACTTGATGAAAAAATTTGATTACTCGTTCGTTACCTTTGTTGTGGGGTACGTGCTGGGGCCGATGGCCGAGCTGTCTTTCCGCCAAGCGGCCATCTTGTCTGACGGGAATCCGTTGGCGTTGCTCAACCATCCTTTTGCCATTTTCTTTTTGGTTTTGGCGGTTTTTTCGGCTTGGCGTTTGAGCAAATGGAACACCCAAGCGTTAGCCAAGTTCGACACTGAGGTAAGGGCTAAGGCCTAAGGCTGGACAGCAATCTTTTCATGAAAATATTTAGACTGCGATTTTTTGTAGCGCTCGCTTGTTTGATAATCATTAACTCTTCGAATGCAGTGGTATTGGAGGGTAGGGTTTTGTCTGACTTCCCCGAGGCGGTCTGCAACAGCGGGGCACCTGCCAGTGTTTTTTTCAAAAAAGGTGCCAGCGGTCGACTCGCATTGCTGATTTCCGGGGGAGGTGGCGCGCGCAGTGGGTCCAGCTACCTTCGTCGCATCGGGATCGCTGAGCGGTATACCGGCTCCGACCTCACGCGCAGCATGGTTGCTGATTTAGGCTATCAAACCTATGACCAGAAAGCCGCCTTGTTCGAATTTTTTGACCAGCGCGGTGACTCAATTATTTGGCTTCCCTATTGTTCATCTGATGTGTTTATGGGCAACCACACACACCAAATCAATGGCGTTGAGGTACCTTTTAAGGGGCAGAAAATTTTTGAAGCCGTCATTCAGACCTTCGGAAAAGAGATTAACGAGGCAAAACAGTGGGTAATTGGGGGCTTCAGCGCGGGGAGCATAGCGATTGGTGCAAATCTGAAATTGATTCATCAGATAAATCATCCAAATGTTGCTCTAATCTTTGATGGATACTGGCTTAACGAGAGCGAACTGGCTTTTAGAAAAAAAATTAGTCCGTCGAATGCAACTCTCGCATTTATATCCAAGGGCCTACCCCAGGATTGTGAATCGTGGGCTACTTGCTATCCGTCGCGCGAGAGAATTGAAAAGTACGGAATGAAACGAGCGTTCATCACCTGGAACCCGGGTGATCACTATCGGTTAACCAAAGCAGACCAGCCCATGATGGATGAAACCGAAAAAGATATTGAATTATTTGGTGGCGGTATAACCGTGAGCCGCCAAACGGTTCTGACTGCACGCATTGGCAACAACAATACGGCGCACTGCGTACTCTTCACTGATGCTTTCCACCAAGTTATCGATGGCCAGTCAGTAGCCACCGTGTTTGCCCACTGGTTGGACAAAACTGGAGGTAAAACCGCTATCGTCCGAAAGGACTAAGCCGTTGCCGCGGCTGAGGCCTCATGCACCTGACTCCCGAAGACACCATGGTGGTTAAGTCAGCGCCCGTTACCCTTTGTAGGTGGCTGGTGCCCGAAAGGAGCTGTTTTTGGCACTGTCTTCAATATTTAAAGGGATTACCGCGTACTTACCGTGCTGAATTGACCCTGACATTGAACCCTGGTTCCGACCAAGTGTTTCATTCATGGTTACTATGGGATCGCGTTGAAAATCCAAGTAGGTCGGTTCGACTCCGGCCCGCGCCTCCACCTTGTTCATGAATCCCCAAGTCGCAATTTTGGCTGGTGCAACAGGCCTTGTGGGGCGCGCTATTTTGGCGGGCCTGCTGGCCGACTCCGCAGTGGCACACGTGCATTGCGTGGGGCGACGGCCGCCGCCTTTGGTGCACAAAAAAATCACCGCCCATGGGCTGACGGCCACCGAGGTGCCGCCACTGCCGCCGGCGTCGGTGCTTTACCTGGCGTTGGGCACCACCATCAAAACCGCTGGCAGCCAAGCCGCCTTTCGGCAGGTTGACCACGACCTGCCCTTAGCCCTTGCCGTGGCGGCCTTGCAAGCCGGCGTGA
>JALRBF010000139.1 GCA_023262365.1 Burkholderiaceae bacterium | reverse complement strand
AAAGCCCGATTGGCGCGTGCGCCAGACGGGCCTTGGGCGCTTTGCTGCTGTTGCAGTTTGGTCAAGCCAAGGGCCCGGTACGACCCGAGGCCACCAACCCGCAACAAAACGCCGACAAGCTCAAGGCCACCAGTTACTTCTTGGGCATGGACGCCGTGGGCCTGTGCGAGGTACCGCCGTGGGCGTACTACTCGCACGACGCCGGCGGCAACCCCATGCCGGCGTACCACCCGCACGCGGTTAACCTGTTGGTTGACCAAGGCCATGAAACCATGGAAGGCGCCAGCGGAGATGATTGGATATCGGTGGCGCAAAGCATGCGAGCGTACCTGCGCTTTTCGCTCATGGGCGGGGTATTGGCCGAGCAAATACGCCGTCAAGGTTACAGCGCACGCGTGCATTCGGTGCTTGATGGTGACGTCTTGCAACCGCCGTTGTTGCTGCTGTCGGGATTGGGCGAAGTGAGCCGCATCGGCGAGGTCATACTCAACCCCTTCTTGGGCCCGCGACTCAAAAGTGGCACCGTCACAACCGACATGCCCATGACGTTTGACCAACCCATTGACTTTGGCTTGCAGCGCTTTTGCCAAAGCTGCAACAAGTGCGCGCGTGAGTGCCCATCGGGCGCCATCACCGCCGGGCCTAAGGTCATGTACAACGGATACGAAATTTGGAAGAGCGACGCTGAAAAGTGCACCCGTTACCGAATCACCAACGCCGCCGGTGGAATGTGCGGGCGTTGCATGAAAACCTGTCCGTGGAATCTTGAAGGCTTGCTGGCCGACGAGCTATGGCGGGCCGTGGCAACCCGGGTGCCGCAATCTGCACCATGGCTGGCGCGCCTGGACGATTGGCTGAACCGAGGCAGCATTAACCCGGTAAAAAAATGGTGGTGGGACATTGAATTGGATCGCTCGAGCGGCCGCTACATGAGGGCTAGCCACACCAACGAACGTACGTTACAAAAGACCTTGGTGATCAAGCCCGAGGAGCAAACGCTAGCGGTTTACCCGGCTGACGCCATGCCGTTACCGTTCCCGGTCACACAGCCTGTTGACCGCGAGGCGGGTATTCAACGCTACAAGCAGTTGCTGTCACCGGCACGGTACCAGCAGCGCTTGGTCGAATCAAAAACCCAACATTTGGTGCCGCCGTCGCGGCCGATACCTGCGCAACCGCCAGTTTTCCCGGTCCGCGTCCACAGCCGCACCGATTTAAGTGAAACGGTGGTTCAGTTTGAGCTTCGGGCCCTTGATGGCGGTGACTTGCCCGCATTTGAAGCGGGGGCGCACATCGACGTGGTGATTGCCCCCGAATACCAACGTGCCTACAGCTTGGCGTCTGACCCGGCGCGACGCGACCACTATTTGATTGGGGTGCTTCGCGAAGACCCCCGCGCCGGTGGTCGCGGCGGCTCGGCCCTGATGCACCGGGTATTTCGGCCTGGACGGCAGGTGTTTATTTCGCGCCCGATTAACCACTTCCCGTTGCAGCCCCACGCCACCCGCAGCTGGCTCATGGCCGGGGGCATTGGCGTCACGCCACTCATTGCCATGGCGCACCAACTGCACGCGCAGCAAGACGACTTTGTGATGCATTTAAGCGTGCGAGAGCGTGCCGCTTCGGGCTACGCCGATTGGCTGCAAACCATGCCCTGGAAAGATAAGGTACAGGTACACGCCTCGCAAGAAGGCGCGCGCCTTAACCTGCAGCAAGCTCTGCCGGCGTATCAACCGGGCTTTATGCTGTACACCTGTGGCTCGCCAGCATATATGGACGCGGTTTTTGACACCGCCGCTGCGCAAGGCTGGCCCGATACCGCATGTCAGCGCGAGTATTTTCATGTGCCCGAGGGCCCGCAGTGGGACAACCACCCGTTTGTGTTGCGCTTGGGTGCCGATGGTCCGCGCTTGCAGGTGGCGGCTGACCAGCGTGCCACCGAGGTACTCGCTGCCCACGGCGTGAGTACCGAAGTTAAGTGCAGCGATGGCTTGTGCGGGGTATGCGCGTGTGCTTACGACGCGGAGTTATCAAGCGATATTGAACACCGAGACTTTGTGCTGAGCCAGAGCCAACGCCAAGAACGTGTGATTTTGTGCTGCTCACGCGCACGCGAGCCCGGTGGTGAAATCGTGCTGCGGTTGCCTTAGCTTACGCGGGCTGCAACGGCTGCGTGCGCAACACCCCAGCAAAGTACGCCGCCAACGCGGCGTAATCATCTAGCGGCAGTACCGCGGCCACGTACTGATCGGGCCGCACCACCACCATGCACCCTTGATCGCGGTCGATGCCGCGCATGTCAAAGATGTCTTCAGGCTGACGCGGGTCGGCACAGAAGATTTTTTCGTAATCTTGCAGCTGGTACAAGCCTTTGGCTGGCATCAACAAAGGCGGCATGGTCTCCAGTCGAAGTTCGCGATGAGGTTGTTGAAATACCGCACGCAGATCAATCATCGCATCGGGGTCGGCCCCAACGGGGGTGTGGCGCCGAATCGGCGACTCCGTCGAGTCATTGAGCCATTGACACAGTTTGGTGATGCCGCAGTTGGAGCCCATGGGCTGGTCCCGACTGGCAAAGGCGTAAACCCGCCACCGCCCATCGGCCTGGGCGCAGTGGCCCAATTGCATCGGTTTGGCATCGGCCAAACGCACCACTGGCGCCGAATGAAACCGCATGCCTACCACCTGCCCACGCGCCAAGGCCTGGTGCGCGTCATTGGCCACCACCATTGAGGCTTGGTAGCGTATGGCGGTGCCCGCGGTAAAGCGTCCAAACTGCATGAACATACGTTGCAGCTCGGCAGGGTCTGCGCCGTTGGGGTTGTCCGCCGACTTCACCTTGGTGCTGAACAACTTGGCAAAGTCCCGGTCAAAGTCAATCAATTGCTTGGCAATGTCTTGCCGCTCGGCTGAGTAGGTGCGCAGCAGTTCGCTATCGGCTTGCCCGCGTAGTACATGCGCCAATTTCCATCCCAGGTTCCAGGTGTCGTTAACCGACGTGTTGAGCCCCTGACCAGCCTTGGGGCTATGGGTATGGCACGCGTCGCCGGCTAAAAACACACGAGGTTCTTGGCCGGGTTGGGCGTCGTCAAACGCGGTGGTAAGCCGTTGGCCAATTTCGTACACGCTCCACCATGGCACCTCTTTCACCTCGATGCGGTAGGGGTGCAAGATGCGCTGCGCCGCGGCAATGAGGTACGCGGGCGAGATGTTGGCGCGGTCCACACGCTGGTTGGCGTTGAGCTTGTCCAACTCAATGTAAAGGCGCACCATGTAGCCTCCCTCGCGGGGAATGATGAGCATGTTGCCCGCGGTGGCGGACTGAATCACCGACTTGATGCGACGG
>JALRBF010000115.1 GCA_023262365.1 Burkholderiaceae bacterium | reverse complement strand
GGGCCGAGGTCGCTGAGGATATCGCCAAACAAATTACTGGCCACCACCACGTCAAAGTGGTCGGGGCGTTGCACAAAGTGGGCGCACAAAATGTCGATGTGAAATTTGTCCAGCTGCACGCCTGGGTAGCGCTGTGCCATGGCGGCCACGCGCTCGTCCCAATACGGCATGGTGATGGCAATGCCGTTGGACTTGGTGGCGCTGGTGAGGTGTTTTTTGGGCCGCGACTGCGCCAGCTCAAAGGCGAAGCGCAGCACGCGGTCCACGCCGTGGCGGGACATCACCGTCTCTTGCATCACAATCTCGCGCTCGGTGCCCTCAAACATGCGCCCACCCACGGCCGAGTACTCGCCCTCGGTGTTTTCGCGCACGATCATCATGGCGATTTCGCCAGGCGCGCGGGCGCTGCCATCGCGCTTGACCACCGGCGCCACCATGCCCGGCATGAGACGCGCCGGGCGCAGGTTGATGTATTGGTCAAACTCGCGCCGAAACAGCAGCAGCGAGCTCCACAGCGACACATGGTCGGGGATTTTGGCTGGCCACCCAACCGCGCCAAAAAAGATGGCATCGTATCCAGCAAGCAGGTCTTTCCAGCCCTCGGGCAGCATGCGGCCGTGCTGAGCGTAGTAATCGTAGCAGGCGAAATCAAAGTGGTCGCACTGCAAGGCCACGCCGCAACCCGCAGCGGCTTGCTGGACTGCGCTGACACCTTCGGGCATCACCTCTTTGCCTATGCCGTCCCCGGCAATCACTGCCACGCGATGGGTTGTGCTCATTCGATTCTTCCTTGCTTGTTCACGCGCGCCAGTTGCGGCCACGCACGCCGTAAGTAAAACACCATGGACACCACGGTCAGCGCCGCGGCCAGTTCAATCAGCCACGTACCCCAGCGCGCGGTGTCTATCGATCCCAGCCACTGGGCGTGGTACAGCAAAAATGGAATCGCCACCATTTGCGCTGCGGTTTTAAGTTTACCGATACCGTGCACGGCCACGCCGCCGGCGCCAATGGTGGCCATCCACTCGCGTAGCGCCGAGATGGCAATCTCGCGCCCCACAATGATTAACGCCACCACCACGTGCACCCGCTCCAAATCAAGCAAGATCAGCATGCTGGCGCACACCAAAAATTTGTCCGCCACGGGGTCAAAAAACGCACCAAAGGCCGACGTCTGCTTGAGGCGTCGGGCCAAGTAGCCGTCGGCCCAATCGGTCAAGGCAATCACCACAAACAACACCGTGGCCCACAGGTTTTGCTCGGCCGGCTGCAGGCCCGGCACATAAAACACCGCCACCACCAAGGGAATAGCCAGCACACGGGCCCAAGTGAGTAAGGTTGGCACGGTCCAGTACATGCCCGGCATTATGCGTGAGTGGGGGCCTAGCGCAGCGCCTGGTAAATCGTTTTGGCCAGGGCCAAGGACACGCCAGGCACGGTGGCCAAATCTTGCACGCTGGCTGCGGCCACGCCGCGCACACCGCCAAAGCGCTGCAGCAGCGCCGCACGCCGGCGCGGGCCAACGCCCTCAATGTCCTCAAGCCGACTGCCGCCGGTGCGGCTGCGGGCGCGACGTGCGCGCATGCCAGTAATGGCAAATCGATGCGCCTCATCGCGCACCGCCGCCACCAGCATCAACGCGGCCGAATCCGCTGGCAGCGTGATTTTGGCGCGGCCGTCGGCAAAGACCAACTCCTCTCGCCCCACTTTTCGGCCCTCGCCTTTTTCCACGCCCACCAAACGCGCCACGTCCAATCCCAATGCCTCAAACACCTCGCGCGCCACTCCAATTTGGCCTTTGCCACCGTCGATCAACACCAGGTCGGGCCAACTGCCCTGGCCCTCCTGGGCGGCTTGGGCCAAACTAGCGTAACGGCGCTGCAGCACCTGGCGCAT
>JALRBF010000077.1 GCA_023262365.1 Burkholderiaceae bacterium | reverse complement strand
TTGCCTGTACGACAGCCGGGTGATTCTTGACCACCTGGAGCGCCTGGCCAACCAGCGCCTGTACCCAGCCGGCGGCGCGGCCCGTGATGCCGCGCTCACCCGTGCCGCGTTGGCCGAAGGCGTCATCGACTCCGCCATCGCCTGGGTATACGCCGAACGGTTTGCGGGCGAGCAACCCCCATCGGCCGTCTGGCGCGACCGGCAGCAGCACAAAATTCAGCAAGCACTCAACCATCTTGAGCAAGACGTGCCCCACTGGCCAGGCCCCGGCGAGGGCCTGGGCGCACCCATTGCCCTAACCTGTGCACTGGGCTACCTAAGCTTTCGGGCAATTACCCCCTGGCAAACCAACCATCCGCGCCTTACCGCGTGGTACCAAGAGGTGGCCCCCACCTTACCCGGTTTCGCTGACACCGCCCCGGCTTAAGTCATACGCCGCACCGTTTGTTTTATTGATCTTTGGTTCATGTTTTAGGCGATACATTTAACTCCTTAGTTTAATTTAAGGAGTTGAAATGAAATCATCAAGCGTCATTAAATTGTCATTGGTTGCTGCGGCTGCAGTTGCCTCGGGTGTGGCCAGTGCAAGTCCGTATTGCACCGACGCACCTCGAAGTGAGTGGCAAGACTCGATTGCTTTTCAGCAAAAGCTACGCGACCAAGGCACGCGGGTTGACGATTTTGAAATCACGCGCGGCGGGTGTTACAAAATAGAGGGCTGGGACAAAGAAAAGCGCCGCGTCAAGCAGTACTACAAAGCCCAAACCGGCGAATTGGTGCGCTCACGTATGGACCGCGACTGGGACGATAGCCGCTACGACGACGACCGCGGCTACATGGGCCGGTGGCACGACGGGATGATGCGCCGCTGGTCTGACCGCTGAATCCGGCCAAATCAAAGGGGCTTTTGTCACCTAGGGTATGGCCCAGAGGCAAACATGCACCTACCATAAGGGCGTGTTTGCTATCCCCTCACCCTGCCCATGAATGCTCCGCACGTTGCTCCGTTTTCTGCCGCTGCGGCGGCACCCGCCCAACCCCATGCTGTAGCTGACCAATGGCTAAACCAATGGGAGGCAGCCTGCGCCAGTGGTCAAGCCGACGCTGTAGCCTCTTGCCTTACGCCAAACTGCCATTGGCGCGATCTGGTGGCGTTTGATTGGTCGGTTCAAACGTGGTCGGGGCAAGCCACCGTGGTTGAGCAGTTGTGCAGCCGCTTAGCCGCCACCCACCCCACCCAATGGCGGCGCCATGCGACCAAGCCAATCACCCGGTGGGTGGAGCGAGACGGGCATCATTGGCTTGAGGTGGGCATAGAGTTTGACACCCAACTCGCACGGGGCGAGGGCCTGGTAAGGCTCAAGCCTCAGGGCAACGGACAGTGGCAGGCGTGGACGCTGATGACAACCGTGCAGTGGTTTAAGGGGCACGAGCCGCGACACATGCGCCTTGCCGCGCCCACCGAGCACATACGCCGCTTTCAGGGCCCCAACTGGGCAGACCGCCGCGCCGAGGCCATGCAGTACAACGACCGCGAACCTGAGGTGTTGGTGGTCGGTGCCGGGCAGGCTGGGCTGTCGGTGGCGGCTCGCCTTACCCAACTGGGGGTGGACACCCTGGTGGTAGACAAGCACCAACGCCTGGGCGACAACTGGCGCACGCGCTATCACGCCTTGGTGCTGCACAACAAGGCCACTGTCAACCACCTACCCTTCATGCCGTTTCCCTCCACATGGCCCAATTACATCCCCAAAGACAAGC
>JALRBF010000052.1 GCA_023262365.1 Burkholderiaceae bacterium | reverse complement strand
TGGGCCAGGGCACCATCAGTCGCATCATTGAGAGTCGGCCCGAAGACTTGCGGTTGTTTCTTGAAGAGGCTGCCGGCGTATCCAAGTACAAAGAGCGCCGCCGCGAGACCGCCAATCGCTTAAGCGATACCCGCGAAAATTTAACCTGGACAAACTGCAGCGCCAAGCCGAAGTGGCCAACCGCTACCAGCGGCTGCAAGACGAAAGCGTGATACGCCAGGGCCAACTGTGGTGGTTGCGGCACCAGGCCAGCGAGCAAGAGCAAAAGCGCGTGCAGCACGACATGGCCGAGGTGCAGCAAGGTCTGGACGCGCGCGTGGCCGAGCTGCGCCGTCACGAGGCCGAGCTGGAGGCGGTGCGCCAGGCGCACTACGCCGCAGGCGATGCATTGAATCAACAGCAAGGTCAGCTTTACGAGGCCAGTGCCGAGGTCGGGCGGCTTGAGTCCGACATTCGCTACGTTGCGGAAAGCCGCCAACGCGTAAGCCAGCGTATGGCGCAGCTAAGCGAACAAATAGCCCAGTGGCAAACCCGATCCGACCAGGCCCAAGGCGCGTTGCAAAGCCTAAGTGGCGAGGCGCAGCAAGCCCAACATCGGCTGCAGCAAGGCACCGAGCAGCTAGAGGTGGCGCAGCAAGCCTTGCCAGGGCGGCAACAAGCCGCGCAGGCCGCGCACACCGCCCTTGAGGACAGCCGCCAAGCGGTGCGCCAGCTGCAGCAAGACCGCCAGGTGCTGGCAACCCAGCAGCAGGGCTTGCAACAGCAGCAAGCGCAACTGGTGCAGCGCCAAGACCGACTTGGTGCCGAGCAGCGTGCGCTGGTGTTGCCCGATGCCCAGCGACTGACGCAAGCCCAGGCCGAGCAAACCCGTGCACAAGAAGCGCAGCAAGCCGCGCAACAGGCGCTGGAGCAAGCGAACCAGCGCGTGCCCGCACTGGGTGAGGCACGAGACGCAGCCCAGCAAGCCCTGGTGCAGGCGCAAAGCGCGCTGGCCGACGTGCAAGCCCGCGCCGAAACGCTGCAAGCGCTGCAAGATCGGCTGGCCTCGGACGAGCGCGTAGGCCCCTGGCTGCAGCAGCGAGGGCTAAGCCACACCGAGCCGCTGTGGCGGCGGCTGCAAATTGAAAGCGGGTGGGAGACCGCGCTGGAGTCGGCGCTGCGTGATCGGCTCGACGCCCGCGAGCTCACCGACATGGCCGCCACCGTGGATTACGCCAACGACGCGCCCGCGGCGCGCCTGACCTTTTTTGCCACCGCCGTCACGGCGTATCAGCCCGAGGCCGTGGCGGGTTTGCGCCCGTTGCTGAGTTTGCTGCGCATCAGCGACAACGCCCTCAAGGGTGTGCTCACCCACTGGTTGGCGGGTTACTGGGTAGCCGACAACCTGCAGGCGGCCATGGCCGCGCGCCAGGCGCTGCAACCCGGGCAATGCGTGGTGGTGCCGCAGGGGCATCAGGTCACCGCGCAAAGCGTCAGCCTGTATGCGCCCGACAATGAGAGCGCCGGCGCCTTGGCCAGGCAGCAAGACATTGAGAACCTGCGCAAGTCTGAGCGCGCGCAGGCGCTGATGGTGGATGAGGCGCGGCAAGCCGCGCAGCGCGCGCAGTTGGCCTACGTTGAAGGGCGGCAGCTCGTTGAGCAGTCTCAGCAACAGTTGGCCGTGGCGCAACGCCGGCTGCACGACGCCCAAGTCCAGGGTATGCGCTTGCAGCAAGAGGCCGACGCTGCGGCCAAGCGCAGTGGCCAGTTAGGCTCAGACTTACTCGAGGTGCAGCAGGGCTTAGAGGCCATTGTCAAGGCGTTGGCGCAGGCGCAAACCCGTGGCGAGCAATACGAGATGCAGCTCGGCGAGCAGCAGCAGCGCCAAGCCGCGCGTCAGCAAGCGGCCGAGCAAGCCCAGCAGGCGCTGGAGCAGGCGCAACAAGCTGCGCGCGACTTGGAGCGCGCGCGCCAAGAGGCGCAGTTCGAACAGCGCAGCGTCGCGCAACGTCAAGACGAGGCCAAGCGCCAGCAGCAAACGGCGCAGCAGCAGGCTCAAGAGCTGCAGCAGCAGCACGACCAAACGCAGCAAGAGTGGGCGCAGCTTGACGACAGCGCGGCGCAGCAAGCCTTGCAAGCGGCGCTGGCGCTCAAGGTTGAGCGCGAACAGGCGCTGGCGCTCAAGCGCCGCGCCTACGAAGATTTAAGCGCGCGCATGCGTGCCTTGGACGAGCAACGCTTGGCCGTGGAGCGACAAATCGAGCCGCAGCGCCAACGCATCACCGAGCTGCAGTTGGCCGAGCAGGCGGCGCGGCTGGCGATGTCGCAGGCGCAAGAGCATTTGCACGAGCAAGACACCCAGGTCATTGCCGCCTCGGTGGCGCAAGACGGTGTCAGCCTTGCGCAATTGCCCGAGCAAATCGAGCGCTTGCAGCGCAGCATCCAGCAGCTGGGCGCGGTCAACTTGGCCGCACTCGAAGAGCTTACCGAGGCGCAAGAGCGCAAAACCTTTTTGGACCAACAGTCCGCCGACCTCAATGAGGCCATTCAAACGCTGGAAGATGCGATTCACAAAATCGACATGGAAACCCGCGACTTGCTGGGCTCAACCTTTGAGACGGTAAACCAGCATTTTGGGCGCATGTTCCCCGAACTGTTTGGCGGTGGGCAGGCCAAGTTACTGATGACGGGCGAAGAAATTCTTGACGCCGGCGTGCAAGTCATGGCCCAGCCGCCAGGCAAGAAAAATCAAACCATCCAGCTGCTCTCGGGAGGCGAGAAGGCGCTGACAGCCATTGCCTTGGTGTTTGCGATTTTTCAGCTCAACCCGGCGCCGTTTTGTTTGCTTGACGAGGTGGACGCCCCCCTGGATGACAGCAACACCGAGCGCTACGCCTCGCTGGTGGGGCGCATGAGCCACGAGACGCAGTTTTTGTACATCAGCCACAACAAAATCTCAATGGAAAAAGCCGAGCAGTTGATTGGCGTGACCATGCAGGAGCAAGGGGTATCGCGCATTGTGGCGGTGGACATGGACACCGCCGTGGGCATGGCACAAACCTAGTGGCCAAACAGGGAGCCTGATTGGTGAGTCAGTTGCAGTGGGCATTGTTGGCAGCGGGGGCGGCCATTGTGGCCGTGGTGATGGCGTACAACGCCTGGCAGCTGCGCCGCAGCAAGCCGCATGACATGGGTTGGCCCACCGAGCCCGCCAGCGACATTGAGCCCTCGCTTGAGTTGGGCGACGATGCCTTGTTGCCCGAGTTGACTGAGCAAGTGGGCGGCGACGAAGACGCGGTGGCTTGGCAGCCCGGCGACCTCAACCCCCTTATTGACACCCTGGTGCCAGTGGCATTGGAGCACCCCATCAGCGGTGACGCGGTGTGCGCGGCCATGCCGGCCACCCGCCGCATTGGCAGCAAGCCGTTGTCGATCGAGGTTCAGGTGCCCGACGATGCCACGTGGTGGCGGCCACAGCCTGGCATGCGCGTGTGCGCCGTGCGCGCTGGCTTGCAAATGGCCAACCGCTCGGGCGCGATGAATGAAATCGAGTTCTCCGAGTTTGTGGCCGCGGTGCAGCGATTGGCCGACGCCGTAGGCGGCGCGCCCGAGTTTGCCGACATGATGGCCGAAGTAGCCCGCGCGCGTGAATTGGACCAATTTGCCAGCCAACACGACGCGCAGCTGGGGTTTGTGCTGCGCACCCAACGCGCGGCGTGGAGCTTGGGCTTTGTCACGCACACCGCAGGGCAGGTGGGGTTTCAGGCCGGCGCGTTGCCCGGGCGCATGGTGTTGCCCGCAGCCGATGGCAGTCCGGAGCCACCGGTGCTTACCTTGGTGTTTGACACCCAGGTGGCACTGGCCGAGCAGCCGCAAGACATGACGTTGCGCCGCCTGCGCTTGGTGTTCGACGTGGCCCATGTGCCCATGGCCGAGCGGGGTTACGAGCGCATGTGTCAGGTGGCACAGGCGTTGCTTGAGCCCATGGACGCCGAGCTGGTGGACGACGGCGGGCAGCCGCTTGCTGCCCCAGCCTTGGCACAAATTGGGCGCGACGTGGAACAACTGTGCCAAGCGCTGGCCGAGCGGGCGCTTACCCCGGGCTCGCGGGTTGCGCGGCGTTTGTTTTCGTAACCATGAACGCAAGCAGCCCGGCGGCACACGCGCAATGGTTGCGTGAGCGCTTGCGCGAGCACGCCCATCGGTACTACGTGCTGGACGACCCGGCGGTGCCCGACGCCGAGTACGACCGCTGGTTTGCCCAACTGCAGGCGCTGGAGCAAACGCACCCCGAGCTGCGCCAAGCCGACTCGCCCACCCAACGCGTGGGCGGCGCGCCGTTGGCGGCGTTTGAGTCGGTGCCGCACGAGGCGCCCATGCTGAGCATACGCACCGAAACCGACACCACCGCCAAAGGGGCCGAGGCGTTTGACGCGCGGGTGCGCAAAGAGCTCGAACTGGGCGAGGGCGACGCTGCCGTGGCTTACGCTGCCGAGCCCAAGTTTGACGGGCTGGCCTTAAGCTTGGTGTATCGCCATGGTGTGCTCGAGCGCGCCGCCACGCGCGGAGACGGCACCACCGGCGAGGACGTGACCGCCAACGCCCGCACGATTGACCAGATACCACTGCGCCTGTTGGGCCAAGCCCCCGCGCTGCTTGAAGTGCGCGGCGAGGCCTACATGGGGCGGGCCGATTTTGCTGCGCTCAATGCACGCCAACGCCAAGCGGGCGAAAAAACCTTTATCAACCCACGCAACGCCGCGGCCGGTGCCATTCGGCAACTGGACTCGCGCGTTGCCGCGCGCCGGCCGTTGCGTTTTTTTGCCTACGCGGTGGTACGGTGGGAGCCGGTGTTGGGCCAAGACGCGTTCACCACCGCAGCCGATGCGGGCGTGCTGACACAAAGCGGCTTGTGGCAACGGTTAAGGGATTGGGGGTTCGCGGTGTCGAATTTGGCCACGCGGGTGCAGGGCGGACAAGGGCTGGCGACGTTTCATGCCACCATCGCCGCGCAGCGCGATGCCTTGCCCTTTGATATCGACGGCGTGGTGTACAAGGTTGACCGGCTGGACTGGCAGCGTCGCCTGGGGCATGTAAGCCGAGAGCCCCGTTGGGCCGTGGCGCACAAATACCCGGCACAAGAAGAACTCACCACCGTGCTGGAAATTGACGTGCAGGTGGGGCGCACCGGCAAGCTCACCCCGGTGGCGCGGCTGGCGCCGGTGTTTGTGGGCGGCGTAACCGTCACCAACGCCACGCTACACAACGCCGACGAGGTGCAGCGCAAGGACGTGCACATTGGGGACACGGTGGTGGTTAGGCGCGCGGGTGACGTGATTCCGGAGGTGGTGGCGGTGGTACCCGAGCGGCGTGCCGCCAACGCCCGGCCCTTCGTGATGCCGGCGGCCTGCCCCGAGTGCGGCAGCGCCGTGGTGCGTGAAGACGGCGAGGCCGACGCCCGATGCGTGGCTGGCTTGTTTTGCCCGGCCCAGCGCAAGCAGGCCGTGCAGCACTTTGCTTCGCGCCGCGCCATGGATATTGAAGGCTTGGGCGACAAGCTCATTGAGCAAGTCGTTGAGCGCGGTTGGGTGCAGCATTTACCTGACATTTACGCCGTCAGCGAAGCGCGCTGGGCCACGCTGGAGCGCATGGGTGAGAAGTCCGCGCGCAACCTGATGCAGGCGCTGGCGCAGTCGCGCCAAACCACCTTGCCTCGGTTTTTGTACGCGCTGGGCATACGCCACGTCGGCGAGGCCACGGCGCGTGACCTTGCGCATCACTTTGGCCGCTTAGAGGCCTTGGTGCAGGCCAGCGTGGACGAGTTGCTGGCGGTCAACGACGTGGGGCCGGCCGTGGCACAAAGCGTGCGGGTGTTTTTTGACCAGGCGCACAACCGCGAGATGGTGCACGCCTTACAACAAGCCGGGGTGCAGTGGCCGGACTTAGCGGCCCAAGCCGACCTGAGCTTGCCGTTGATCGGTGCCACCGTGGTGCTCACGGGCACTTTGCCCACCCTGTCGCGCGATCAGGCCAAAGCCATGCTTGAAGCCGCGGGGGCTAAGGTGGCGTCCTCGGTGAGCAAAAAAACCCATGCCGTGGTGGCTGGGGCCGAGGCTGGCAAAAAGCTCGAAGACGCGCAGCGCCTGGGGTTGCCCGTGGTGGACGAGGCTGGCTTGCAGCGCATGGTAGGCGAGGGGTTGCCGCCCCGCCCCTAGGGGCGGGCCATGGCCTGGCTGGCGCGCTCGCCGTCGATGGCGGTCTGCAGCGCGGCTTCGAACACGTTGCGTTGGCGGGCGTCGGCCAGTGCCGCGCCGCGCACCAAAAAAATGTCCTCAATGCGTTCACCCAAGGTGGAGATGCGCGCGAGCAACACCTCGAGCCTAAACGAGGCAAAGGTGTAAGCCAGGGTGTAGAGCAAACCACTGCGATCGGCCGAGGCCACCGTAATCAAAAAATGCTTGCCGTTCTCATCGGGGCGGCAGCTGATGCGCGTGGGGGTGGGAAAGTGCCTGACTCGGCGCGACACCCGTCCGGTGCTGGGCAGGGCCAGCTCGGCTTGGGTTGTTAGGGCAGCAGACAGTTTGGCCTCGAGCATCGCCATCCACTCGCGGGGTTGCTCGGCCATGTGCGTGGCGGTGACCTCAAAGGTATCCAATGCATAGCCGTCGTGCGTGGTGTAAATGTTGGCGTCAAGCACCTCCAAGTCAGCGCCGCTGAGTTGGCCGCACAGGCGTGCAAACAAGTCGGGCTGGTCGGGGCAAAACACCATGACTTGCAAGCCGTCGCTGCGGTGCGAGCGCCTGGCCTTGGCCACGCCGTGGCCGACCTGGTTAAGCGCCAGGGCGCGGCTGGCGTGCCGCGTGTGCCATGCGATTTCGTCGGCGTCGTGGCGCAAAAAGTAGCGTACGTCCAGCTGCTGCCACAGGCGTTGGTGCGCGTCATGCGGCAAGGCCTGGCGCGCCATGATTTGCAACGCATCGCGCTGGTGGCTGCGCACAATCGTGTCTTGGCTGATGTGCTCGCCACCAAGCACGCCCAGCGTACGCGTGAACAGGTCTTGCAGCAGTTGCCCCTTCCAGGCGTTCCATACCTTGGGCGAGGTACCGCGAATGTCGGCCACGGTGAGCAAATACAGCGCCGTGAGTCGGCGCGCATTACCCATGCGCTGGGCAAAGGCTTGAATCACCTCGGGGTCAGACAAATCTTGCTTTTGCGCCACGTGGCTCATGTGGAGGTGGTGTGCCACCAAAAACGCCACCAAGTCGCGGTCGTCGTTGGCCATGCCGTGGGCCTTGGCAAAGCGGTGCACCTCGCGTGCCCCCAACACCGAGTGGTCACCACCGCGGCCTTTGGCAATATCGTGAAACAAAGCCGCCACATACAGCAGCCACGGTTTGTCCCAGTCAGCGGCGAGTTGGCTGCACAGTGGGTATTCGTGGGCGTGGTCGGCAATAAAAAAGCGACGCACGTTGCGCAACACCATCAAAATGTGCTGGTCAACGGTGTAGATGTGAAACAGGTCGTGCTGCATTTGTCCCACGATGCGGCGAAACGGCCGCAGGTATCGGCCCAGCACCGAGGTACGGTTGAGCAGACGAAACACATGGGTTTGCCCTTGCGGGGCTTGCAGCAGCTGCATGAACAAGGCGCGGTGGGCGGGCTGTTGGCCAAATTGCGGCGTCATTACGGCGCGTGCGTGGTAAAGCGCGCGCAGGGTGCGCGGCGCCATGCCCTCGACCGCCCGGTGCTGTTGAAAGTGCACAAAGGCTTGCAAAATCGCTGCGGGTTGGCGCTCAAATAGTTGCTCGTCGTCGATGTCAAGTAAGCCGCCACGCACCACAAAGTCTGGGTCCAGCCGCTGGCCGGTGCTTGGCCAATCGGGGTGCAGGCCTTGTTCAATCGCCGGCAGCAAGATGTCGGTGAGCTGGCGTATGCCTTTGGCGGCCCAGTAGTAGCGCTTCATCAGCAACTCGCTGGCGCGGCGAATCAGGCGTTTGCCGTCGGTGGCGTAGCGGTCTTGCATGCCAAAGCGGTGGGCCAAAGCGGTTTGCACGTCAAAAATCAGTCGGTCTTCGCGCCGGTTGGTTAACACGTGCAAGCGGGCTCGAATCAGGTTAAGCGTGGCCTCGTGGTTGGCCAGGCGCTGGCGCTCCAGTGACGTGATGAGGCCGTTACGCTGCATCGTCTCCCAGCTATCGCCCCAGCCGCAGGCGTTGGCCAGCCAGCGTATGGTGTGCAGGTCGCGCAGGCCGCCAGGGGCCTCTTTGCAATTGGGCTCCAGCGCGTAGGCGGTGTCGTCAAAGCGTTGATGGCGCTGGTTGAGCTCGCGCACCTTGGCTTGAAAAAAGCTCACCGGGTCAAGCTGTTGGCGAAGCGCGGCCAATAGCTTTGGCCATTGCTCGGTGGGGTCAATCAGGGTGCGGGCTTCGAGCAGCGCGGTCATGGTGGTCACGTCTTCGGTGGCGGACTGTAGCGTTTGGTTGTGGTCGCGCACCGCCGAGCCA
>JALRBF010000360.1 GCA_023262365.1 Burkholderiaceae bacterium | reverse complement strand
ATCATCATGACCGGGGCGATTCCGGTGTTTTTGCCGCCCACGCGTAACCACTTGGGCATCATTGGGCCGATTGCGCAAAGCGCGTTTGAGCCGGAGGCCATTCGCGCCAAAATGCGCGCCAACCCGCTGTTGGCCGGGGTGGACGTAGACGCGGTGCAGCCACGCGTGATGACACTAACCCAAAGCACCTACGACGGGGTGCTGTACAACACCCAAACGGTTAAGGGCATGTTGGATGGGTTTATTCCCAATTTACACTTTGACGAAGCTTGGCTGCCGCATGCGGCGTTTCACCCGTTTTACGGTGCCTACCACGCCATGGGCAAGCGGCGCGAGCGACCCAAAGAGGCGGTGGTGTACGCCACCCAGTCGGTGCATAAGTTGCTGGCCGGTATCAGCCAGGCCAGCCACGTGCTGGTGCAAGATTCGCAAACCGTTAAGCTGGATGCGCACTTGTTCAACGAGTCGTATTTGATGCATACCTCTACCTCGCCGCAGTACGCCATTTTGGCCAGCTGCGACGTGGCCGCGGCCATGATGGAGCCCCCGGGCGGCACCGCCTTGGTGGAAGAGAGCATTGCCGAGAGTTTGGATTTTCGGCGCGCCATGCGCAAAGTGGCCGCCGACTACGGCAAAGACGATTGGTGGTTTAAGGTGTGGGGCCCCGAGCGTTTGGCCAGCGACGGTGTGGGCGAACCCAGCGACTGGGTGCTGCAAGGCGGCGAGGGCACCTGGCACGGCTTTGGCGACTTGGCCTATGGCTTTACCATGCTTGACCCCATTAAGGCCACCATTGTGACCCCCGGGTTGGACATGGACGGCACCTTTGCCAGCAGCGGGATTCCGGCGGCGATTGTGACCAAGTTTTTAACCGAGCACGGCGTGGTGGTAGAAAAAACCGGGCTGTATTCGTTTTTTGTGATGTTCACCATTGGCATCACCAAAGGGCGGTGGAACACGTTGCTCACCGCGTTGCAGCAGTTTAAAGACGACTACGACCGCAACCAGCCAATGTGGCGCATCTTGCCCGAGTTTTGCCAGCGCCATAGGCGTTACGAGCGCATGGGGCTGCGTGATTTGTGTGGACACGTGCACAATTTGTACGCCAAATACGACATTGCGCGCCTAACCACCGAGCTTTACACCACCGAGCTTACGCCGGCCATGCGGCCCACCGACGCCTTTGCCTGCATCGCGCAGCGGCGCACCGAGCGCGTGCCCATTGACGCGCTTGAAGGGCGCGTGACCACCAGTTTGATTACGCCCTATCCGCCGGGCATTCCGCTGCTGGTGCCCGGCGAGGTATTTAACAAAAAAATTGTGGATTACCTGCGCTTTGCGCGCGAGTTGGGCGTGCACTGCCCGGGCTTTGAAGCCGACATTCACGGCTTGGTTAAGCACACCGACGAACAAGGCAACATCACGCTTTACGCGGACTGCGTAAAGGCGTAATTGAAAAAAAAGGCGGCGTAGGGGTGTTTACGCTGCGGCCACAAACAGCCCAATGACGCACCCCAGCGCGGCCGCCCATAGCAGGCTGCGCAGGGCGGGCCAGTTTTGTATATACGCCACGCCGTAGGCCAGGCGCAGTGCCAGCCAGGTGGTGGCCAGGGCGTCGATGGTGGGTTGTGCCGCGCCCGCGGCATGCGCCACGAGTACCGCGGCAACAAAGCCGGGCAGCGCCTCAAAGCTGTTGAGCTGCGCCCAGTGCGCGCGCTTGGCCGCGCCGGTTTGGTTGTCCAAAAACTCGCGCGGGGCGGCGTTGTTGTAGCGGCCGTTGCCGCCAGTAAACTTGGCCAAGCCGGTAAAGAGCAGGGGCAGCAAAATGGCGCCCAAAATGGTCCAGTACGCCGTGGTCATGACGCCACCGTTGGGTCGGCCATGCCGCCCACCACTTGGCTAAAGCCCCCGTCAACGTAGGTGATTTCGCCGGTAATGCCCGAGGCCAGCGGGCTAAGTAAAAACGCCGCGGCGTTGCCCACGTCGTCAATGGTTACGTTGCGCCGCAGCGGCGCGGTATCGGCTACCACTTGCAAAATCTTGCCAAAGCCCTTGATGCCGCTGGCCGCTAGGGTTTTGATGGGGCCAGCGCTGATGCCATTGACGCGCACACCGCGCGGGCCCAGCGATTCGGCCAGGTAGCGCACACTGGCCTCGAGCGAGGCTTTGGCCAAGCCCATGGTGTTGTAGTTGGGTACCACGCGCAGCGCGCCCAGGTAGCTTAGCGTCAGCAGCGCAGCCTGCGGGCTTAGCATGGGGGCGGCCGCCTTGGCCATGGCGGCAAAACTGTAGGCGCTGATGTCGTGCGCCACCTGAAAGCCCTCGCGGCTTAGTCCTTCGAGAAAGTCGCCCGATATGGCCTCGCGGGGGGCAAAGCCAATGGCGTGCACCAGCCCGTCCAGGGTGGGCCAGTGTTGCCCCAGATCGTGAAACAAGGCCTCAATTTGGGCGTCATCGGCCACGTCACAGTCAAATACCAGCGTGGAGTTGAATTCGGCGGCAAACTCGGTAATGCGTGCCTTAAAACGCTCGCCGACGTAGCTAAACGCCAACTCGGCGCCTTGCGCATGGCACGCGCGGGCAATGCCATAGGCAATGGAGCGGTTGGACAACACGCCGGTGATGAGTAGCCGTTTACCGGCCAAAAAACCTAAAGGGTGTGCCATGGGCGTTAAGGGTGTGAAATGCAACAGCCCCGCATTGTGGCATGCCAAGCCGAGGCCAAAATTTTGCTACACTACCGGCTTTCGCCACGGCGCTAGGCCGGCGATGGGTCGTTAGCTCAGTTGGTAGAGCAGCGGCCCGCCGATGGCACCTGCCGAAGCCGCCGCGCGCCGTGTGACTTTCATTTGTTGCGGTCACGGCCGGGGACCGGCCTTATGGCGGGTGCCGGGCGGCGCCTCGCCGCGCCGTCCGGGACAAGGCAGAACGGGAGC
>JALRBF010000305.1 GCA_023262365.1 Burkholderiaceae bacterium | reverse complement strand
ATGGTCATCTCCCTGGGGCTGTGGGGCGGCGCCCACGCTGTCTTGCTCGTCGGTATCGTCCTGGCCGGTGCCCTCGGATGGGCGGTGCTTCGATCTGTGGCGCCGGTCAACCTGGGGATGGGTCTCATCGACGGCCTGTTTGGCCACCCGAAAGACGTTGCCGCGACGACCGCGAAAACCCTTGGCTTGGGCTAAGACTTTTTTGTGTTTGGCGCGTGCGGTGACGCCACGTTTTACGCGAGGCATATGAAATTCTCCTTAAACCAAAAATGGGGTTACAGACCAGCGTAGGGCATCATGCCGGCGATGTGGCCCACGTCGGCCGTGGCCACGTTGACGGCACCGCGCAAATGGCGTTTGGCCTTGGTGGTTTTTTTGGTCAGGATGTGACGCTTAAACGCCTGCCCGCGCTTAACGGTTCCGCCCGGACGCACGCGAAAGCGCTTTTTGGCCGAGCTTTTGGTCTTCATTTTTGGCATGTCAATGCTCTCTTTGTTTGTGCTCGTGAGGTGCCGGCAACCGCTGCCGTCTTGTTAACCCCGAGACACTTGTTGGCCGGGGCAAGCCCCAGCGGGTGGCCCCACACTGGGGGCCGTGGTGCCTACGCCTCGGTGGGCGCAGGTGCCGGTTCGGCCTTGGCCGGCTTGGCAGCCGGCTTACGCTTGCCTGGGGCAAGCATCATGACCATTTGGCGCCCCTCGAGCTTAGGAAACTGCTCCACCTGCGCGGCGTCCGCGAGTTCGTCGCGCACGCGCTCAAGTAGCGCCAGCCCCAGCTCTTGGTGGGTGATTTCGCGGCCCCGAAAGCGCAAGGTAACCTTAACCTTGTCGCCCTCTTGCAAAAAGCGCTTGATGTTGCGCATTTTGATGCCGTAGTCACCGTCGTCGGTGCCGGGGCGAAATTTTACCTCTTTTACCTCAATGACTTTTTGCTTGGCCTTGGCCTCGGCGGCGCGTTTTTGCTCTTGGTATTTGAACTTGCCGTAGTCCATGAGGCGGCAAACCGGCGGACGGGCAGTGGGGGAGATTTCCACTAAGTCAACGTCCATTTCTTCGGCTAGCCTAATGGCGTCGCGGGTGTCCATGATGCCCATGGATTCGTTGTCTGGCCCGCTGACCCGAACCTCGGGCACCATGATTTCACGGTTTAGGCGGTGTTTACGTTCTTCGCGCTGTCGACGGTCTCTGAAATCGGTAGCGATGGTTGCGATCCTTTGAATCTATTAAAGTCGGTTGGTTACGGCGTGCTGCAACATTTGAGTAAACGCCGCAATCGAGTGGGTGCCTAGGTCTTGGTTGCCACGTGCGCGCAGCGCCACGGTGCCGGCTTCCCGCTCTTTCTCGCCAATAACCGCGAGGTAGGGCACCTTTTGTAGCGCCCAATGGCGGATTTTAGCGTTAATTTTCTCGTTTCGGGTGTCCGCCACCGCCCTAAAGCCTTGATCGCGCAGCGTTTTTACCACGCTTTGTACCGCCTCGCCCTGGTTGTCGGTAATGTTAAGCACCGCCACTTGCTGCGGTGCCAGCCACACCGGTAGCGCCCCGGCGTGTTGCTCAATCAAAATACCAATAAACCGCTCGAGGCTACCCAAAATGGCCCGGTGCAGCATCACCGGCGGCTTGCGGCTGCCGTCTTCGTCCACGTATTCGGCCTCAAGCCGCTGCGCCATCGAAAAGTCAACCTGCATGGTGCCGCATTGCCACTGGCGGCCAATCGCGTCTTTAAGGGTGTATTCGATTTTGGGGCCGTAAAAGGCGCCGTCGCCCTGGGCAATCTCAAACGCCACGCCGCAGCGCCGCAGGCTCTCAATCAGGGCGTTTTCGGCTTTGTCCCACACCGCGTCGCTGCCAATACGCTGGGCCGGACGGGTGGCCACTTTGTACAAAATTTGGGTAAAGCCAAAGTCGGCGTAAACCTTTTGCAACAGGGCGGTGTAGCCCACGCATTCGTCCAAAATCATGTCTTCGGTGCAAAACACGTGCCCGTCGTCTTGGGTAAAGCCACGCACCCGCATGATGCCGTGTAGGCCGCCGCTGGGTTCGTTGCGGTGGCACTGGCCAAATTCACCGTAGCGCAGCGGCAGGTCGCGGTAGCTTTTGATGCCTTGCTTAAAAATTAAAATGTGGCCCGGGCAGTTCATGGGCTTGAGCGCGTAGTCGCGCTTTTCGGACTCGGTGACAAACATGTTGTCGCGGTATTTGTCCCAATGCCCGGTTTTTTCCCACAAACCGCTGTCCAAAATTTGCGGCCCCTTGACTTCTTGGTAACCGTTGTCGCGGTACACCCGGCGCATGTACTGCTCCACCTCTTGCCATAGCGTCCAGCCCTTGGCGTGCCAAAACACGGTGCCTGGGGCGTGGTCGTCGATGTGAAACAGGTCGAGTTCGCGGCCGAGTCTGCGGTGGTCGCGTTTTTCGGCCTCTTCGAGCATCGTGAGGTACTGCTGCAAGTCGTCTTTGCTGGCCCAAGCGGTGCCGTAAATGCGTTGCAGCATTTCGTTGCGGTGGTCGCCGCGCCAGTAGGCCCCCGCCACCTTCATGAGCTTAAAGTGCTTGAGCTTACCGGTGCTGGGCACGTGCGGGCCG
>JALRBF010000303.1 GCA_023262365.1 Burkholderiaceae bacterium | reverse complement strand
CGCGCAGTCACTCGCGATGGGAGGAAACGTGAGGGTAGGGCTGGAGGATTCGTTGTGGCTGGGGCGTGGGCGACTGGCGCAACACAATGCCGATCAGGTGCGCGCCGCGCGCCAAATGATTGAGGGCCTGGGCCTTGCGGTGGCGACCCCAGATGAGGCGCGGCAGATTTTGCAGCTCAAAGGAAAAAGTAAAGTACGTATTCCGAGCTAAGCGAGGCGCGCGCGCCTTGCGGTGGGCGTAGGGTTAGACCGTTGGCAGAGGCAAGGCGTGGGTCGACTTAACCTCTTCCAAACACACCGTTGACCGCACGCTGTTGACGCCTGGCAAGAGCATGATTTGACTCATGATGACTTCGCTAAGCGCCTTCAGGTCGCGGGCAACAACCACGAGCACGTAGTCGGTGTCGCCGCTGACGGCGTGGGCACTAAGAATTTCAGGCATGCGCTGAACCCCTTGCCGGAATGGCGTAAGCACCTTGGCATGGTTGGGCGCCATGGTCACGTGCACAAACGCCGTCACGCCAAGGCCTAAGGCGGTGGCGTCCAGCCGCGCTTCGTACCCCTTAATGATTCCCATGGCCTCAAGGCGGCGGTGCCTACGATGGGTTTGCGCTGCCGAGAGGTGCACCGCCTGCGACAGTTCAAGGTTGGTGGTGCGGCCCCGGGTTTGCAAGATATTCAGTAGCCGCCAATCCATGGCATCGAGGGTGCTTTCTGTTGTGGTTGGTGTCACGGCATACCCAAGAATTTATATTTCGTAAAAAATCGTAAAAAGAAAGAATATTCTTAATATTAGGATTTATAAGCAAATAATGCAAGCTCATTTCGTCTAAAGTTTTATAAAGTTACACCGTTTACAGTTCGCGTGGAGCAGCCCATGACCGGTCATCAAAGCAACCCCCTTGGCCTTTGCGGCTTTGAGTTTGTTGAATTTGCAAGTCCCACCGCCTCGGTGATTGAGCCCTTGCTAACCCAGCTTGGCTTTACTGAGGTGGCAAGGCATCGGTCAAAGGACGTGCTTTTGTTTAGGCAAGGCGGCATCAACTTCGTAGTGAATCGCCAGCCGCAGAGCCACGCCGCCTATTTTGCGGCCGAGCACGGACCAAGCGCGTGTGGTATGGCGTTTCGCGTACGGGATTCTCACCATGCATACCGTCAAGCTCTGGCCAAGGGCGCTCAGCCGTTGGACATACCGACTGGCCCCATGGAGTTGCGTTTGCCTGCCATCAAAGGCATAGGCGGCGCGCCCTTGTATCTCATTGATCGATTTGAGGACGGGCAGAGCATTTACGACATTGACTTTGCGTTTTACGACAACGTGCCGCGCCACCCGCCAGGGCATGGTTTGTTAGAAATTGACCACCTCACGCACAACGTGTATCAGGGTCGTATGGCGTACTGGGCCGATTTTTACGAACGTATTTTTAACTTCAAAGAGCTGCGTCATTTCGACATCAAAGGCGAGTACTCGGGCCTGAGCAGTCGTGCCATGACGGCGCCTGACGGAAAAATACGCATCCCGCTTAATGAGGAGGCCGGTAGGGGGCAAGGGCAGATTCAAGAATTTTTGCTGCAATTCAATGGCGAAGGGATTCAGCACATCGCGTTGCGCACCAACGACTTGATGAAAACCGTTGACGCGTTGCGTCAAGCCGGCGTGCCATTGATGACGCCGCCGCCTGAGACTTATTACGAAATGTTGTCCGAGCGTCTGCCCAGCCATGGCCTGGACGAAGCCGCTTTGCAGGCCAGAGGGATACTGGTTGATGGTCAGACCGGTGACGGTGCCCCCCGCTTGTTGTTGCAGATATTCTCACAAACCTTAATGGGGCCGGTGTTTTTTGAGTTCATTGAGCGGCGTCAGGACACTGGCTTTGGCGAAGGTAACTTTAAGGCGTTGTTTGAATCGATGGAGCGCGATCAGATGCGACGGGGGGCGATTGAGGCGGCTTAGTTAAGTGTTCTTGAGCGTGCCTGCAAAAAATTGAGCAATGCGTTGCTGGCCGGGCCAAGCTGCGACTTGGGGTGATGGCAGATGATGAACTGCCTTTTTGCCCAAGTGTCTTTAAGGGGAATGATGGCCAGCGGGTGAATGCGACTGAACTCGGTGGCAATGTCGCGCGGTGCTAGGGCGATTGCCAGCCCGGCCACCACGGCCCGCATGGCCACTTCGTGGTTTGCCATGACGATGCGTGGGTTCCATGGTTTGCCCAGGCGGGCGGCCTCCCGCGTGGCGATTCGGTAAATCATGCTGGTTACGGGCAGGCCCACGTGCTCCCACTCCAAGGTCTCGGCATACGTCACGGTGCCCCTTGCCGCGAGGGGGTGATTCTTTGGCGTCACCATGGCCAATTCATCTTGAAAGTAGGGTGTGGTGACCAATTCGTGCATGTTGACTTGGTCCCAGGCGATACCCAGCGACGACTCGCCTGCGTTGACTCGCTTGGGTATGTCCGGACTGATGGCTTCTTCTAAATCCACACGTATGTTTTCGTGCCCTGCGGTGTTGAGAAATTCGGCGATGTCCCTCACCAGCCCTTGAGCAATGTTTGAGGCAGTGGCCAAAATTCGCACGTGCCCCCCAATGCCGCGTGCCTGGTCGCGGATGTCTGCTTGCAGCCGCTGCGCATATTGCAACAAGGTACGCGCGTGCAGCAACAGTGCCTCACCGGCTGGCGTGGGGGCCATGCCGTGACGTTGGCGCAGCAGCAGGGGGGTTTCCCATTGCGCCTCTAGGGCGGACATGCGTTTACTCATCACGGAAGGCGCCACCGCGCACCGGTCGGCCGCTCGCGACAAATTGCGCTCTTCACATACCGCAACAAAAAAGCGCAGGGACGTAAGATCCAGATCTTTCATTTTCTGTTTTGGAAAAATATACGGGAAAAAAAGGCATTTTATTTCTAAAAATGAAAATTAAACTGTGGCAATGGACAACCCAAAAGCAGATATGCAAGAGCGCGTGATCCTCCGCGAGGTGGGCCTGCGGGATGGTTTGCAAATACTCCCAGAGGTCATGCCAACGCAGGACAAGCTGGCGTGGCTAAGTGGCGCCTACGCGTGTGGTCTGCGAGAGATAGAGGTCGGGTCGTTCGTCCCGCCGGCTCGGATGCCACAGTTGGCAGATACCTCAACCTTGGTTCAACACGCGCTGCAGCTGCCGGGCCTGACGGTGTCTGTCCTCGTGCCTAACCTAAAGGGTGGTATCGCGGCATTGGCCAGCGGCGCTCACGCGCTGCTGTTTCCGGTGTCGGCCAGTCAAGCGCATTCCATGGCCAACTTGCGCAAAACACCGCAGCAAGCGGTGGCTGACGTTGCCGCCATACGAGCGGAGCGTGACTCGGCGGGATCTGCCTGCGCCATCGAGGTAGGCATCAGCACCGCATTTGGGTGCACCCTACAAGGCGAGGTACGTGCCGAGACCGTGGTTAATCTGGTGCAAGAGGCGCTGCTGGCTGGGGCCGATAAGATCAGTTTGGCCGATACGGTTGGCTATGCTGACCCCCGGCAGGTGAGCGAACTGTTTGAAATGATGGAGAAGGTCGCCCCGGGTCGAGTCGTGGCAGCGCATTTTCATGACACACGCGGGTTGGGTATTGCCAACGTGATGGCGGCGTACACCATCGGCATTCGACGCTTTGACTCGTGTCTTGGCGGGTTGGGCGGTTGCCCACACGCGCCGGGCGCCAGTGGCAACGTCTCTACCGAAGACATGGCTTACCTATTTGCGCGTATGGGAGTGGCCACGGGGGTCAACGTGGAAGCGGTCTTGGCGCTTCGACAAAAGCTCTCAGGCTGGCTACCCAATCACACGCTGTACGGTCATATTGCTAAGGCGGGCCTTCCTAAGCCCGCTACGTTGGAAGTTGTGTCATGAGTGAATCACCCAAAGGCACCCCACCGCAGCCCCTCAAGGGTGTGCGGGTGGTGGAATTTACGCATATGGTCATGGGGCCAACCTGCGGCATGCTGCTGGCGGATATGGGGGCCGAGGTAATTAAGGTTGAGCCAGCCGAGGGCGAGGGAACGCGGCGCTTGCTTGGCGCTGGGGCAGGGTTTTTTCCCATGTTCAACCGTAACAAAAAAAGCATCAGCATCAATCTGCGAGACCCCGACGGGGCGCGGGTGGCCAGAGAATTGTGTGCCTCGGTTGACGTGGTGATTGAGAACTTTAAACCCGGTGCGATGACCAAATATGGCTTGGATTACGACTCGCTTGCCGCGGTCAACTCCCGGCTTATTTACGTGGCGTGTAAGGGCTTTTTACCGGGCCCGTACGACCATCGAACCGCCCTAGATGAGGTGGTGCAAATGATGGGGGGCCTTGCTTACATGACGGGCCGACCTGGCGATCCACTGCGAGCGGGAACGAGCGTCAATGACATCATGGGCGGGATGTTTGCCACCATTGGTGTGTTAGGTGCACTTATTCAACGAGGCATTTCAGGCAAAGGCATGGAAGTGCAGTCAGCGCTTTACGAGAACAATGTGTTTTTGATGGGGCAGCACATGCTGCAGTACGCAATGACTGGACAACACCCCAAGCCAATGCCTGCCCGCGACAACCCTTGGGCCATTTATGACGTGTTTACCGTGGCCGATGACGAGCAGATATTTTTGGCCGCGGTAAGCGATGGGCAGTGGAAGGTATTTTGTGACGTATTGAACCTTCAGGATTTGGTCAATCGCCCTGAGTTGGCGACCAACAATGACCGCGTGCGTGTTCGGCCATGGCTTTTAGAGACGTTGCGCGAACGCCTTAGGCATCGCCGCGCCAATGAGCTTGCAGAAATAATGGAGCAAGCAGGTCTGCCGTTTGCACCAATTCGACGCCCCGAGGATCTTTTGGAAGACGAGCATTTGATCGCCACTGGCGGCTTGGCTGACGTTCGAGTTGCAGACGGTGAGATGGCAGGCCAGATGGTTAAAGCGACACTGGCGCCCTTTACCTTGGGTGGTCAGCGCCTGCCAGTCCGACTGCACCCGCCAAAGTTTGCCGAGCACACCAACGAGGTATTGGGCTCGCTGGGCATGACTGAGGCCGAAATTGATCGTTTGCGCGAGGCGGGAACGGTTTCTTGATTTTTTACCCCAGAAAGAGGAGATAGCAATGAAG